>QMLZ01000037.1 GCA_003646995.1 Deltaproteobacteria bacterium
AGACATTGTGGCTGGCGTTCTGGCATGCGGCATCCCAAACAGCCCCGAGGTGCAAGGCCTGATTGACATCGGCACGAACGGTGAGATCGCCATAGGCAACAATGAGTGGCTTGTATGTTGTTCTGCCTCCGCTGGGCCCGCCTTCGAGGGTGGCGGCACACGGTGTGGAATGAGGGCGACAAAGGGAGCCATTGAAAAAATAGAGATCTCAAACGGAAAGTTGACATACAAAACCATAGGTAACGCCAAACCTCGGGGACTGTGCGGATCAGGCCTAATTGACTGCATGTACGAATTGGTCAAGAACGGTATCATAGCGCCTGATGGCAAATTCAACCGGGACCTCAAGGATGAGCGGTTTGCCATCGTGGACGACATACCCGAATACACCATCGCATTTGCAGAGGAAAGTGAGAGCGGGGAGCCCATTGTGATCACAGAGACAGATATCGACAACCTCATGAAATCAAAAGGGGCCATATTTGCTGCAATAAAGTCCTTGATGGATTACATTGGGCTAGGATTTGATCAAATACACAGGTTTTACGTGGCTGGAGGATTCGGAAATTTTCTCAATATCGAAAAATCCATTGCTATCGGATTACTTCCGGATATTCCCAAGGAAAAAATTGAATTTATTGGCAATAGCTCTCTCACAGGAGCAAGGCTTTGCCTGCTTTCGGAAAAGGCTTTGGAAAAATCCTTTAACATATCCAGGGCGATGACCAATATTGAACTATCCAACTATCAGCCCTTTATGGACGAATTTGTGGCAGCCCTGTTTTTACCCCATACCAACCGAAAGTTATTTCCCTCGGTCACGTATTAGGATGTTGCCTGCCCGTACGACATGTCAGTGCGGGCAGGGACTCACCCCCTTTTCACCTCACTGTGCTTTCGCACCCTCTTGCTATTTTGGCCATGATGTCAAACAGGGCGCGAAATGCTTAGCGCCCTCCTCGCACTCAGGATGCATGAAGAAACCGCTTGCAGCCACTTCTTGACTAACAGCCGTATTTGATTAAATTTATTTAGAATTGGGCGAGGCCCTAACACCTAAAAGGGGAGAGTTATGACAAAGACCTATCTAACATTGACTGAGGTGAAGCAGTACTTTGAAGTTGAAGACGATTTTCTCGATCTCTTGGAAACAGAAGAAATAATATGCCCAGAGTGCTACGGCGAGAGGCAAGACAAGCGGTTCTCTCCAGAAGATTTGGAAAACCTCCGTCTTGCAAAAATCCTCATGCAGGAAATGGGTGTGAACTTGGCAGGAGTAGAGGTAATTTTGAGGCTGCGGCAAAATATGATTGAAATGCGGAGGCAGTTTGATGCCATCCTGGAGGATATTGCAAAGCTGTTTAGGGAAACTATTCGTGGAATGGGTGGTGAGCCATGAAAGATTCCTCGCTTATAATGCCAGACGCGGAGCTCATCAAAAAGTTTACCGAGGAAAAGAAAAAGGTCCAGGTATCCCCTGACAAACCCATTTCAGTGGATGGTCATGTTGACCTTCCCTATTTTATGATGTCCCGTGGGCTCGACAAGCCATTGTCTGAGCTTACTGACGGCCCACTAACCCTTAAATCATTTATGTCCGCGAACATGCGACTCTTCTGCACCGCCATCTTTTGTGAGGATTCCTATAATGGCCCGGGGTCTGAGGCTCGTTATCAAGAGGTGCTCGACTACACAGTATCTCGTCTTGACACCATCAATCTTATAAACGAAAAAGAAGATTTAGCCCTCCTAGAGGGAGACCCGGACAGGGTGTGCACTATATTGTTGCTAGAAAATGCTGATTTTCTGGCCGACGATCCGGCCGAGAACGTTCCAAGGCTCCGCCAGGACGGCATAAGGATCGTTGGTCTTACCCACTTCAGTAAAAACAGGCTGGCAGATGGAAACGGTGTCACTTTTTCCGATGGCATAACTGATGTGGGAAAGCAGGCTATAGACATCCTCCTTGAAAATCACTTCATTATAGATACCGCCCACTTGCACCCAAAAGCCTTCTGGCAACTCATGGATCTCACGGAAAATGGGGTGATTTGCTCCCATACAGGAATTCAGGAAATCTTCAAGATCCCAAGAAACCTGGACCTTAAGCAGGTTAGAGAAATTGTTGAGAGAGGCGGGATAATAGGTATTACTTTGAACCCTGAGATGCTCTCCCCTGATGAAAAGGTGGGATTAGGTACTGTTTTTGCCCACCTCGACACCGTTGTACAGAGATTTGGCCCCGATGTAGTTGGCATTGGCTCTGATCTGGGCGGATTCGACAAGAGCCCCCCGGAATTGTCTGGGCCGGAGGCCTTTGAGAGGCTGAAAGACATTCTTTTATCCCACGGCTACGATGATGACTCTATCCAGGCCATCATTGGCCTAAATTGGCTCCGCTTTTTTCGGGAAAATCTTTGATGTCCGGTCATCAATCCGCTTCCCACACGTTTCGAATTGCCTCGATTGAACTGGCAAACTGGCTAGTACTTGCACCCATGGCAGGTATCACAAACCTTCCTTTCCGTTTGATGGTCAAAAGCCAAGGTGTGGGACTTGTGACCACTGAGATGATCAGTGCAAAAGGACTGATCCTGAACCAGAAAAGAACCTTAAAGTATCTGCAATCGGACCCACGTGAACACCCTTTGGCTGTGCAAATATTTGGCTCAGAACCAAGGGCTATGGCAAGTGCAGCCGATATTGTTCTGGACACCGGCGCCGAGATTCTTGATATTAACTTAGGTTGCCCTGTAAAAAAGGTCACCAAGACAGGGGCAGGCGCAGCATTGCTTATGGCCCCAGGCAGGTTAAAGGAGATTATTAAAGAGGTGAGAAAGGCATGGCCAGGGGCCCTCACTGCGAAAATACGGGCAGGGTGGAGGCCCGGCCATCTAGTGGCAACTGATGTATCGAGACTCTTGGAGGAGATGGGCGTGGATGCAGTCACCGTGCATGCAAGATATGCCTCCCAGGGCTTTTCTGGCAGATCCGACTGGTCCATAATAAAAGAAGTTAAAAAGGCGGTCTCGATACCAGTGATTGGCAATGGGGATGTCTTTAGGCCCCAAGACGCCCTGAAGATGCGGGAGGTGACCAGGTGTGACGGGGTCATGATAGGAAGGGCTGCAATTGGAAATCCTTGGATTTTCAGGCAGATACTTCAGTTGCAAGCGGGTCTTCCGCCCCACAGCCCCACCCTCAAGGAAAGAAGAGAGTTCATTCAAGAGCATTTTCGGTTATTATGCCACCATGTGGGACAAAAAAGAGCGGCCCGTATGATGAGGGGCCTGCTTTTCTGGTATACCAAGGGCCTGCCCATGAGTAGTCGATTCAGAGGTGCCATAGGAAAGATCAAAGATCTGACCAGCTTGACCCGAGCTGTGGATCTTTATTTCTCGGCACTTGAGGAGACTGGGAAATGAAGGTTAAGATAGCCAGATCCGCTGGGTTTTGTATGGGAGTCAGGCGGGCCATGGAAATAGTGTTGGCCGAGGCCCACAGGGACAAGGGGAGAGGTCTTTATACCCTAGGGCCCCTTATTCACAACACGCAGGTGTTGGAACTATTGGAATCGAAGGGTGTCAAAGTGCTCCACGACCCCAAGGACGCGGCGGGTTCTAGGGTTGTTATCAGGGCCCATGGAATCCCTCCCCGGCTAAGGGCAGAGCTCTGGAACAGCCAGGCCCAGATAATAGATGCAACCTGCCCTAAGGTGGCTCGGGTTCAAGCCATCATTAAGTATTACACAAAAAAGGGATACACAGGCATCATAGTGGGAGATGCTGACCATCCCGAGGTGGTAGGCCTTAGGGGTTATGCGGATGACAAGGCATGGGTCATATCAGATGAATCTCAAGTCGTAGACCTTCCAATAGATCACAAAAAGGTTTTCGTGGTGGCCCAGACCACCCAAAATGCAAAAAGCTATGACCAGATCATTAGGAAAATTAAGGAAAGATCTCCGGAGGCCATTGTCTTCGACACCATTTGTGAGGCTACTCACCAGCGACAAGAGGAGGTAAGGGCCTTGGCCGGACAGGTAGATGCTGTGGTTGTGGTGGGTGGGTATCATAGCGGCAACACCAGAAGGCTGGTGGAAATAGCCCGATCAACTGGCAAGCCGGCATTCCACGTGGAAACCCCCAAAGACCTTGATGCCAAAGCACTGCAAAAAATGGACATGGTGGGGGTTACTGCAGGGGCCTCCACTCCAAACTGGTTGATAAAGGACGTAGTGGTAGAGCTAGAAAAGATCAAGGGCAAAAAGGAAACCCGTGTCAGCCGCATCCTTAACAAGGTCGTCAAATTTCTGGTGTTGAGCAATGTTGTTGCGGCTTCTGCCGCCGCCTCATTATCTTACTCGGCAAGCCATTTTTTTCAGGAATCCTCCGCCCCAATTTACCCTGTCATCACTTTCCTTTACATTTATGCCATGCACGTATTAAACAGGTTTCTGGACAGAACCGCATCCGCCTACAACGAGCCTGAAAGGGCTTCTTTCCTCATGCGGCACGGAAAGTCCCTCGCCCTCATGGGGGCCCTGAGTACACTTGGCGCTATTGGGCTTTCCTTGAAACTCGGCCTTCACACGTTCATCGCCTTGCTGGTTCTCAGTCTACTGGGGCTGGTCTATAGTGTACCGGTGATCCCAAAGGGTCTCCTGCTTGGAACTAGGTATACGAAGATAAAGGATGTCCCGGGATCCAAAACCCTCTCAGAGGCCCTGGCATGGACAGCCCTTGTGGTCGTTATACCTTTGCTGAATGGCAGTATGAAGCAGTCTGCTGCTTTGCTGCTTGTAGGAAGCTGCGTTTTTCTGCTTGCTTTTGTAAGGGCTGCTATATTTGATATTTTCCAGTTACAAGGCGACCTCATAGCAGGCTCCGAAACCCTCCCCATTCTCCTTGGCGAAAAAAGGACTCTCCTTTTACTTAAGATCCTACTGCTCTCAGTGGCAGCTCAGGCGCTGGCAGGGGGAATACTTGGCATTACAACAACTACTTTCTGTTTTGCAGCAGTGCCCGCGGCCACACTCGCCCTATGCTTGTGGCTCTACCAAAAGGCCTGGACCTTGCCCAGCATATCCCTTGAGGCCCTAGTGGAGGCTAATTTCCTCTTGCTAGCAATCTTAGTGGCTATTTGGGTCCGCATATGAGTCCCAAAGTTTCCGTTATTATACCAACCTACAACCGTGCCCAATGGCTTCCAGCGGCCATCGAATCAGTGCTGAGCCAGACCTTCAAAGATTTTGAGCTGATTGTTGTGGATGATGCCTCCACGGACCAGACCCCCACGGTCTTGCAGCCGCTGAGGGAGCATATCACCTATATCCGTCACGAAAGAAATTTAGGGCCGGGGGCTTCGAGAAACACCGGCATTGCCCGCTCCTCAGGCCCCTTTCTCGCCTTCCTCGATTCTGATGATCTCTGGCTTCCTGAAAAACTCGAGGCTCAGATATGCTTTTTTGATGCCAATCCCGAAGCAGTAGCCTGCCAAACCGATGAAATCTGGATACGTAAAGGCAAGCGTGTCAATCCCAAAAAAATCCACCTCAAGCCGTCAGGCTACATGTTCGACCAATCTTTAAGACTTTGTCTCATAAGCCCTTCGAGCGTGATGATCAAGCGCTGGGTATTAGACGAAGTTGGATGGTTTGATGAAGAACTGCCTGCTTGCGAGGATTATGACCTGTGGCTCCGCCTGACCTCTCGATGGCCTGTGTATCTCATTGAGAAACAGCTGGTAATAAAACATGGAGGTCATCCTGATCAACTGTCGGCTAGATACTGGGGGATGGATCGGTTCCGAATCTGTAGCATTGTAAAGATCATCGCCTCAGAAAGCCTTTCCCAAGACCAGCGCGATACAGCCATTGAGGAACTCGAAAGGAAGTGCAGGATATATGCTTCAGGATGTCTAAAGAGAGGAAAAGAGGAAGAGGCGGCATTTTTTTTCAGCCTTCCGCAGTTGGCCCGAAAACATGCAAGGGAAGCCCTCTCAAATCCTTTCCTCAGAAAATTTTGAAGATCCCAATTTGAGCCGCTTTCTTCATCCCCAGTGCTTTCCCACCTGTCATTAGCTCTAGACGCCCGCTAAGGCTAAGGCCGGCCTCAGCGGTTCCCTTCACCTGCTGAGGTAGGCTACTCCCTCGCTGCCGCAGGTCAAGCTCAAATACACGCCCCTGCCAGCAAATTTGGTTCAGCACAACTCAAAGGGCCCAAAAGGCACACTATGGCAAAGGCTCCACCAAGATCTTATGGTCTACAAGCGAAAGAGACTTTACCCTACCCCTTATCTCTTTTTTCTCACCAAAAAGATCAACCAGAGAAAGCTTGCCATTTTCCGCCTCAATAAATTCCACGTTTTCCATCACGAGCTTCTCACCATCATCGTTTACCAAGTAAACAGTTGACTCACACATCTTCATATAACTCCTTGATCATCTTTATGGCCGCTTCTACAAGGTGGGGCAAAGGCTCTGTGCTCGCACCTACCAAAACCACATTCTCCTGGGTCAAGGGTAGTAGTATCTTGCACGCGCTGGAGGTGGTAACCGCGGCGGCCATTTTCGTGGTAACCTCCCCCATCATGGAATTGGCCATGATGATACCAAAGGGACCTATTATTATATCAACATTCTGGGAGGTCATGACAATTGCATTTTCTCCTGTCGCTCCCTTATTTGCGCCGGCCTTCATCATTCTGGTGGTGGCGGCAGAATTCGTCCCCAACGCCAAGACCTCCACCTCTTGGCCGATTACCTGCCTTATCCCTTTTATTATAGTCGCTCCTATACCCCCACCTTGGCCATCAATAACTGCCAGTCGCAATATTATCCCCCTTCTCCCATTGGGCAGTTTTTTCTTAAGAAAGCCTCTCTAGAAGCCTCTCCAACTCCTCATCAGAGTAAAAATGTATTACTATTTTTCCTGTCTTGCCGCGTTTCTGGATCTCCACCTTTGTCCCCAGACTCCTCTTAAGCTCATCGGCCACCGAGTCCAAATACTCGCCCAAGCTCGAATTGGCGTGTCTTTTTTTTCTCCCAACCCCCTTGGAACTTATAATCTTTTCAAGATCCCTCACAGAAAGCGACTTTTTTATTACCAGTTCCCTGAGCGCCAGCTGTTTCTGTTCACCTTTGACACCGGCCAGTGCCCTGGCATGCCCCATACTCATTCGACCTTCTATTAGGTCCTTTTGTATTGCCGCTGGGAGCTTGAGCAGCCGCAGCAAATTGGCGATTGTGGCCCTATCCTTGCCTACCCGCTTGGCAAGGCTTTCTTGGGTTATCTTTAACTCTCCAAGCAGCCTTTGGTAAGCTTCGGCTTCCTCAATAGGGTTTAAATCCTTCCTGTGAACGTTTTCCACAAGGGCCATCTCCAAGGACTCCACGGGGCTTACCTCCCGCACCACCACAGGAACCCGCTCTATCCCGGCCATTTTGGCTGCCCGAAGCCTTCTTTCTCCTGCTATAAGCTGGTAACGCTGCCCCTTCTTGCTCACCAGTAAAGGCGTTATTATCCCCATCTCCTTGACTGATTGGGCCATTTCTTTCAGATCTGATATTGAGAAATCTTTTCGCGGTTGCAAAGGATTGGGATCAATGAGCTCCACAGGACACGAAAAATATCCCGTTTCCTCTTCAATGAGTGTCTGGGCTTCGGGTATCAAAGCTGACAAACCTTTACCCAGTGCCTTTCTTTTGCTCATGATACTTCAGCCTTTCTAAGCATCTCCTGTGCAAGGGCAAGATAACTTTGAGCCCCTCTAGATCTGACGTCATAAAGCAATGCAGGTTTCCCGTAACTGGGGGCCTCGCTCAGCCTCACGTTACGAGGAATCACTGTCTTGAACACGGCGGACTTGAAATGCCGTCGCACCTCCTCACTCACCTGCTGAGACAAATTATTGCGCACGTCAAACATTGTGAGTAGTATGCCGCCTAGTTTCAGCATGGGATTCAAAGATCTCTTTACCGCTTTAATGGTGGTGATCACCTGGGACAGGCCCTCCAAGGCATAGTATTCGCATTGAATAGGAACGAGCACTTCATCTGCTGCAACCAATCCATTAATGGTCAAGAAGCCCAATGATGGCGGGCAGTCCACGAAAATGAAGTCATAGTCTCTTTTTATCTGGCGAAGCTTGTCTCTTAGCCTGAATTCCCTATATGGCAGGCCTGCTATTTCCACCTCTGCCCCAACTAAAGACTTTGTGGAACCGATCAAAAACAGACCGGGCACTTGGGTTTCTCTAATTATCCCGGCACCCCAGCCATCGCCTGTCACCATTTCATATACCCCTTCGGTAAGACTCTCTCTATCAAATCCAAGGCCGGTCGTGGCATTTCCCTGCGGGTCACAATCAACTAACAAGCACTTTTTCTGGGCCACTGAAAGGGAAGCGGCTAGATTTATGGCTGTAGTTGTCTTTCCCACGCCGCCTTTTTGGTTGGCAATTGTTATAATTCTGCCCATGACTACGGGCCCATCCCGACCCCTGAAATTTCCAATCTGGATAACACAAATTTAGACACATGAAAAGTTGAAAGAATTGTTCCACGTGGAACATCGCCCGCCTGATTTCCCTTGACACCATCGACTCGACTTCCATACTTTACCTCAGCTTCGCCTAGACCTAACTAAAAGGCTTCTAAATACAATCCTAGAGCAGGAGAAGAATATGTCAATCCAAAGAATCACCCTAGATCACGGCAGCGGCGGCCTGGCCTCACGTGACCTTGTTGAGCAGGTTTTCCTTAAATACTTCAACAATGAGTTCCTATCCATGATGGATGATAGTGCCGTTCTACCACCAATAAACTCTACAATCGCAATGACTACAGACTCCTACGTGGTTGATCCCATTTTCTTCCCAGGCGGCGACATAGGTAGTCTTGCTGTGCATGGAACCATAAATGATCTTTGTATGCAAGGCGCCACCCCCCTTTATATTGCCGCCGGCCTTATACTGGAGGAAGGCTTTCCTTTGGAAGATTTGGAGCGGATAGCCAATTCAATGGGCAAGGCCGCCTTGAAGGCAGGGGTCAAGATTGTGGCAGGAGATACAAAGGTTGTCCCCCGAGGTCATGCGGACAAGATTTTCATAAATACCTCAGGCATAGGCATAATACCCGAGGGCCTGGACGTAGGAGCCTATAACGCAAGGCCAGGAGATCTCATACTAATTAATGGCCCAATAGCCGACCATGGAGTAACGATTCTGACAAAGCGGGAAGGCCTCGACTTTGAGGGGAATCTGTTTAGTGATTCAGCGCCACTCAACCTGTTGGTGTCCCAGGTACTCAAGGCTTCAAGTGAGATCCACGTGTTGAGAGACCCCACCAGGGGCGGGATTGCGTCAGCGCTCAACGAGATTGCTCAAGAATCCAGGGTAGGAATTGAGCTCTTTGAGGAGCAAATACCTGTAAGAAAGGAGGTTCAATCCGCTTGCGAGATCTTGGGTCTCGATCCCCTTTATATAGCAAATGAGGGTAAGGCCATAATTTTTCTGGCTGAAAAAGAGGCTGATAATATATTAAAAATACTGCGTAAAAATGAACATGGGCGGGAAGCTGCAATCATCGGGAGAGTTACAGAAAGCAATCCTGGCAGCGTGATACTCAAAACCCGTGTGGGTGGGACAAGAATAGTCACAATGCTCACGGGCGAGCAACTACCACGAATCTGCTGAATCTTCCAGGGTTAACTGAACCAGTCTGTCCATAAGCTCCGACAGGCTCATTCCTGCTGCCCTAGCGGCCTTAGGGAACAGGCTGTTGGGTGTCATTCCAGGGATTGTGTTTGTTTCAAGCACCGCTATCCGATCCCTAGCTATGATCACATCTGTACGACTCCACACCCTGCAGTGGAGAATCCTGTGCGCCCTCTTGCCGATTTCTTCAATCCTCTCACAAAGTTCACGGTCCAAAGGGGCAGGGCAAATCTCCTCCGATGCACCAGGCTCATACTTGGCCTCATACGTGAAAAATGGGTATCCAGCCCTTGGCCGGATTTCAATTAGAGGCAAAACCTCTAGTTCTCTCCTACCCAAAACACAACATGTGACCTCGGTGCCCTGCACGTATTCCTCAATCAGCACTTCTTCATCCAGCTCAAGGGCCTTCTCAACACCAGCCAAAATCTCATCCAACCCCCGGCATAGCGATATTCCATAGCTTGACCCTTCAACGGCCGGTTTTACCATGACCACTTCGCCAAGCTCTTCCCGGACCTTACGCGGATCCACCTCGTCATGTCTTCTTAAAACTAGATCTTTGGGTACATCGAGCCCTGCAGCCGAATACATCCGCTTGGCCACTTTCTTGTTCATGGCCAGGGCACTCGACATCACGCTTGAACCTACAAATGGTATGCCTAGGATTTTGAGTAATCCCTGAATACATCCATCTTCCCCAAATCTTCCATGCAACACCGGAAAGGCCACATCTATATGTTCCTTGTCATCTATTAATCTCTTGAGATCTTTAAGCGGATCGTAAAAACTAACTAGATACTTCTCCCTAGGTAAGCTCTCATGCACGGTTTGCGCACTGCTCAGGGAAACTTCCCGCTCCGATGACCATCCGCCTCCAATAACAGCCACCCTTATCTTATCCATGCCAATCCTTTCCAAAGCAATTTTGCCAGGTTTGCTCTCTTTTCCTTACATCTGGAAGGCCCGACACTGCAATGATAAATATCATACTTCATCTTGCTGAGGCAAATAGAATAGCCCAGACCGTCGCACTGTTGGGTTGAAAAAACGCGGCTTTTCTACGATCTTTGCTTCTGATCACGGAACTTTGTGAAAAACTTCTTAAGAGAATTAGGTATTTTTTAGCAAAAACTTGGACCACACTGTGGCAAAAGCTGAAAAATTCCATCAAAAAAAATGATTCAGTTAGAAAAACAAAGAAAAATGGAGAAATCCAGAGATTTTAAATATGAAAAAGGTTTTTGACAAAATCTCATTTGGCCCCTAAGCACCACTAATGACGGCAACTTTGTTTGCCCCCATTTTATCCTTAATCTGTGCCACCTTACGCTGAACTAACAAAAAAACTCTTGGACGAAAATAGGTTAGCGGTTGTCGAAACTTATGGGTGCTCTAAGTTATAGTTCACCACCCCGCCCTTTGACACCTGTTTCCAAATTCTATAAAAGGGCGCCTGTTGGCAGCCGCAATTGCCTCCCCCATAGATTTATAACTTTATCAACTTGTTGTCTGCCCAGCAAAACCTTGTCACAGACAGGAGGTCTTATGAAAGAGATCTGGGAAGAAATAAAAAACCAAATGCGTGCCGAACTTCCCAAGAATAGTTTCTCTCTCTGGATAAGCCCTCTAAACTTCCTAGAAAGAAAAAACGGAACCTTGGTGCTGGGATGCCCAAATAGGTTCTCCAAAAACTGGGTGGCAGATAATTACAAAGAATTAATCCAAGAAAAACTTTACAAGGCAGGGCTTGGGTCCCTAAAACTGGAGTTAAAAGTCCAGCCCCGCTGCCCTGAAAAACTGCTCAGCCCGCCTTCCGAAGTCCCCCAGCAGTTATGCCTTCCCAATATGGGCTATCGACCAACCAGGGGATATATTGGGCTCAACCGTAATTTCACATTTGACCGCTTTGTGGTCGGACCTTGTAATGAATTCGCATACTCCGCCTCCAAGGCAATGGCCCAAGACTTTGCCTGGGGTTACAACACCCTGTTGATGCTTGCCGGAACCGGCCTAGGCAAAAGCCACCTTTCCCAAGCCATGTGTCATAAAATCCTCGAATGTTTCCCTCACAAAAAGGTGTATTACATAACAGCCGAGGATTTTACCAATGAGATGATCTCCTGCCTCAGACATAACCGCATAGAGGAATTCAAGAAAAAATACAGGCAAGCCTGTGACGTTTTACTTTTGGAGGAGATACACTTTCTCAGCGGAAAAGAGAAAACCCAGGCTGAACTCGGTCACACTCTAGATGCCCTCTTCAATGATAAGAAAAAGATTATTTTTACTAGCTCCCTTCCACCAAAGGATATTCCTTCCCTTTCCCAAGACTTAACATCGAGGCTGACCGGCGGATTAGTGACAACCATAGAAAGTCCTGACTTTGACACCAGAGTCAAGATAATCCGAAAAAAGGCCTCGGAAATGAAACTTCCTTTGCCTGACGACGTAGCTGAATTACTGGCCGACAAGCTCACAAAAGACATCCGTCAGATGGAAAGTGCGCTGAATTGTTTAAAGGCGAAGTCTGAGTTGCTTAATGAAAAAGTCTCAAAAGAGCTGGCCCGCGAAGCCCTGAGATATCTCACCAATTCCAACGACCTCATAGATCTGGAGGGAATCCGGGACCTCGTGTGCACATACTATAAAGTAAGCCCCGAGATACTAGGTTCGAAATCCCGCAAAAAGAGCCACACTCATCCCAGAAATATTTTTATTTATCTTTGTAGGACCTTTACCGAAGAAACCTTAGAGACCATATCAAGGGCTGTAAACCGTAGTCACTCAACCGTGCTTTACGCGTACGAAACTATTGAGAAAAAAATAAAGGCAGAGGCAAGGGTGCGAAAAGAAGTTGAGTTCCTGAGTCGAAAGATAAAACAGGGTAGCATATGATATCAAAACAAAGTTCCCGACCCACTGTGCTGGCCATGTGGCTGGTCGGGGTTTTTTCCACATGTCTCTTTTCAGCAGTCCTTTTTGTCGCCACAGCTACCTTCTGGGTAGCATATAAGAATCCGACTATGCCCGGAAGCTGGCTTCCCCTCACAGCCCCTGTCCTCATAACGGCTTTTCTAGTGAGCGCTTGGCTCAGGGTCCTCAGGGCATGTCTCAGGAAAGCAAAAAGAACGGAGATCCTCTAGTAGGCTATCATCCGTGTTTTTCCCGTCCCTTATTCTCCCCATAAAAAGAAACAAGAAAATTCTCTTCCTTTGGAGACAGGTTAAACCGCTCCGAGGCCAATGGAATCATTTGCTGGGGCGTCCTATTTGGCTCTTCCTTGAGCTTTTCCGATATCCATTTCACGGCATTCCGCAATTTTTCTCCCTTAGGCATAATGGTCGACACGTTCCAACTCCTTGCTCTTCTGGGTGTGCCAGGTGCACCGATCCCGGTATTGGGGTCAGTTAAAATATAGTACGCTCTCTTCACAATGCAACAACAAACTTATTCGGGAACCTTTAGGTTATTCCATCGCCATTTTTGGCCCACGTGGCAACAGATCTTTATCTACCTTATCCTTTTCGCTTGACGAATATGGGCTACCAGACTATCTGCTTCCCTGAAGAGACAATTAATTTCCCGATGGCAAGGCGTCAGCCAGACACCCCGTACACCGCCTCCCAGTTGAGGCAGTCCTTGGGCCGCTCGTTCCTCAGAGCAGCAAGGAGATTGCTCACGGCCCTTTCTGCCATCTTTGTTCTTGTCTCAATCGTGGCACTACCCAGGTGGGGCAGTAGAACCACATTCTTCATCCTTATGAGCTCTGAATGAACATGCGGCTCCTTCTCATAAACATCCAGTCCTGCACCGGCTATTACCCCGGTTTCCAAAGCATGCACAAGCGCCTCCTCGTCCACCACTGGGCCTCTGGACGTGTTAATGAGGTAAGAAGTGCGCTTCATTAAGGAAAACTGCTCTGCACCCATTAAATGATAAGTGCCCTGTGTCAAGGGCACATGAAGCGACACAAAATCTGATTCTTTAAGCAGTTCCTGCATCCCGGCATAGCTCACCTTAAAGGCCCTTTCTTCCTCACTGTTTAGCCTGCTCTGCTTATAATAGAGTACCTTCATTTTGAACCCGTTGGCTCTTTCTGCAACCGCTTTTCCGATCCTGCCAAGCCCGATTATGCCCAGGGTTTTACCGGAGACCTCTGTCCCCAAAAACCCAAAAGGACTCCAGGCTCGGAATTTTCCTTCCCGTACGATGCTATCACCCTCTGCTACCCTCCTGGCCACACTCAACACTAACGCCATAGTAAGGTCCGCAGTAGCGTCGGTTAACACGTCCGGGGTGTTAGTAACAAGTACTCCTTTCGCTGAACACGCGCGCACGTCAATATTATCGTAGCCTACCCCGTAATTTGCTACTACCTTCAATCTCGTAGCCTTTTCCAGCAGTGAGGCATCTATCCTATCCGTGATAGTGCAAAGAATTCCATCGAAGCCATCAATTAAGCTCTCAAGTTCCCGGCGAGGTATGGGGCTATCACCCCCGTGGCAGGTGACAGAGTGCTCCACCTTGATTCTTGCAAGAAGGTGCTCAGGCAAGGAAATAGTAACAAGGACATCCATATACCAACTTCTCCTTCTTTTCCATATAACTAAGTAACAGGATCAGACTTTCTTTGGCTTAAAGTCTCAAAGATACGTCACCCCAACGCAGGGACCTCTGATTGTTGCCTCGGTCAAGTACAAGAAGGCTTCCGTCAGCTAATATGTCAATCGCTTTGCACACAGCCACATTGCCCCTATCAACTACAGTTATCTCCCGGCCAAGCACTACCGAGTTTGCCTTATAGGTACTAAGGATTTTGTGTTTTCCATCCGCCTCAAGGCAGCGATACTGCCTTTCCATCTCTAACAAGATATCGCCAAGCAGCTTGGTACGACATGTGGGGCTACCTGTTTCAGCATCAATACATGTGGCCCTTTGTCCACCAACCTCACGCTCTGCAGGGGCCCAGTGCACATTGACTCCCACGCCCACTATCACGTATTCCAAGAAGCAGGAATCAAAGGAGAATTCACCAAGTATTCCTGCGAGCTTCTTTCCACCTAAATATATATCATTTGGCCATTTTATTTGCCCTTCCACCCCGCACATAGCCTTCATTGCATTTACGAGGGAAATGGCCGCCACGGCAGTAAACAGAAACATATCATCCTGCCACTCTTCCCTTTTAGCCCTCATACTTTGAGGCCTTAGGATTACGGAAAAAAGAAGGTTTACTCCCTGGGGCGCAAACCACTTTCTCCTCATCCTTCCCTTACCAGCGCTCTGGTACTCGGATACAACAACAGTGCCATGGGGGGCACCGCTGTCGCCGAGATTTCGCGCCACCTTATTGGTAGAATCCACGCTTTCCTTGTAATAGATCCGCCCTGAGAACATTGACCCAGCAAGAATTTTGTTCAGCAAGTTCAGGTTGAGAGCTTTATATTGGCAGGCAGATTGACACAATTCACCCGGAACCGTCACAGAGCTATTATGAACCTTTTGTTTATCAACCATCAAGCTCGGATTTGAGCGTCCTGGTCATAAGATCCCGTACCGCTGATTTGGGGTCCTTGCCTTCGTATAGAATTTGATAGACCTGCTCAGTTATTGGCATATCAACCCCATAGCGTTTGCCCAGCGCATAAGCTGACCGCGCGGTCTTGACTCCTTCTGCCACCATAGTCATTGACTTTGTAATCTCAGCGATACTCTTGCCCTTTCCAATCTCCAGTCCGACGCTCCTGTTTCTACTCAGATCCCCGGTGCAGGTAAGCACCAGATCCCCCATTCCGGAGAGACCAGCGAAGGTTAGTGGATTTGCTCCCATGGCCACCCCCAGCCTGGTTATCTCGGCAAGACCTCTGGTAATGAGCGCTGCCCTAGCGTTGTGCCCAAATCCCAAGCCATCGCAGGCCCCCGCCGCTATGGCTATGACATTTTTCAGCGCACCGGCCAATTGCACGCCGACAACATCCTGGGACACATAAATTCTGAAATACTGTCTGTAGAGGAATTCCTGGAGCCGTATTGCCTTTTGTTGGTCCTTGCAAGCAACGGTTATGGCAGTAGGATAATGTCTACTCACCTCTTTGGCAAAACTAGGGCCCGCCAAACAGCCAAACCGCTCTTTGGGAAAGCCGTGTAGAACATCTGCTACAATATCAGACATCAACATTAAAGTGCCATTCTCTATGCCCTTTGTTGCGCTTAGGATTATTGCATTTTCTGACACATGCCCTTTCATTCGCTCCAGTACATCCCTGAATACGTGACTGGGAACGACCATGAGTATCAGATCTCTCCTGTCCAACACCTCTGCTAGGTCGTTTGAGGGCAACAGACGGTCTGAAAGGCTGACACCAGGCAGAAACATCCTATTGATCCTTTGTGTTCTTATCTCCTCGCAGACCTGCTCTTCCCTAACCCATAACCTCACCTCGTGACCTTCCTCTGCAATGAGGTTTGCCAGAGTGGTTCCCCAACTGCCCCCGCCTATCACTGCTACTTTGTACATCAATCTTCCACCACCTTGGCCAGACCCACAACTCGCTGGCCTTCCTCCAGGTGAATAAGTTTAACGCCCTGTGTGTTCCGGCCTATAACGGAGATATCCCGTGCTCTGACCCGAATTATCATACCGTGTTCTGTTATGATCATTACCTCGTCATGGTCCTTGACTTGGCAAGACCCTACAACAGTCCCATTTTTCTCCGTACACTTTATAAGGAAAATCCCCTTACCGCCTCTAGCCTGAACCCTGAACTCATCCATTCTGGTCCTCTTCCCATATCCCTTTTCTGTAACGGTCAAGACCGTTGCCCCCTCTGTTAATACCTCCATCCCTACCACCTGATCTCCATCGGCTAGCCGGATACCAATATTTCCTGCAGCAACCCGGCCCATAGGGCGCAAATCTGTTTCATGGAATCTTATACACTTGCCCTGCCTTGTACTTAAGAGGATGTCTTGATCACCACTGCTCATTTTCACATCAATGAGTTCATCGTCTTCATTAATCTTGATTGCAGCTATACCTATGGATCTCGGGTTACTGAAGAGGCTCAGCTCGGTCTTTTTTACTAGACCGTTTTTTGTGGCCATTACCAGGTACTTAGCTGCACCAAAATCTCTCACAGAAAGAGTTGTTGCTACTCGTTCCCCTTTCCTTAAGTTCAATAAATTCACAATAGCCTTTCCTCGTGCCGCCCTGCCAGCCTCCGGTATCTCATGGACCTTCTTCCAATGCACCCGCCCCTCTGTTGTGAAAAACAGCAGGTAGTCGTGAGACGAGGCCACAAACAAGCTTTTAACAAAGTCCTCCTCTTTTATCTTAACACCCATCAAACCCTTTCCGCCTCTCCTCTGTGCCCTGTAAAGGGTAATGGGATTTCGCTTGATATACCCACGGTGACTGATGGTGACCACCATATCTTCTTCAGCTATGAGGTCCTCAAGGTCAATCTCACCCTCTTCTTCCAAGATTTCGGTCCTACGGTCGTCTCCATACTCTGCTTGAATATTACTAGTCTCGTCTCTGATGATCTGCATCACCATAGGAGGATTCGAAAGAATCGCCTTAAATCTCTCTATATTTTTTATCAGATCCTCATACTCGGAGTTAATCTTCTCCCTCTCGAGCCCCGTCAGCCTCTGCAGCCTCATATCCAGGATCGCTTGCGCTTGGGCGTCGGAAAATTCAAATTCCTCCACTAATCTCTCCTTGGCGTCCTTGGGATCGGCCGAAGACCTTATCAACTCTATAATTTCATCAAGAAAATCCAGTGCCTTTTTCAATCCTTCTAAAATGTGCGCCCGCTCCTCGGCCCTGCGCAGGTCGAACTTTGTCCGCCGAAGAATGACCTCTTTTCGGTGTGCTATGAAGTGCTCAAGGATCTGCTTTAGGTTCAGGACAACAGGCCTTCCATTTGCGATCGCCAGAAGAATTATGCCTAAGGATATTTCCATCTGCGTGTATTTGTACAACCGATTCAGGATCACCATTGCATTGGCATCCCTTTTGATTTCCACGACGATACGCATGCCCTCGCGGTCAGACTCGTCTCTTATATCTGAGACTCCCTCCA
>QMLZ01000038.1 GCA_003646995.1 Deltaproteobacteria bacterium
CAACCACCGGACGTCCTCCATAATGGATTCAACATATTCAACGTCTTCTTTGCTGGGGTTTGTATCGTCGAATCTGAGGTTACAAAGCCCACCATATTCCTCGGCAATACCAAAGTTGAGACAAATGGACTTTGCATGTCCAATATGCAGGTATCCATTCGGCTCTGGGGGAAAACGAGTATGGACCCTTCCCCCGTACTTATTGGTTTTGAGGTCTTCATCAATGATGGCGCGAATAAAGTCTCGTGGCTTTGATTTTTCCTCGGGCATTGCATACCTCCGATAGGTTACCGGCCTCAGACTCTTAGCCCTACGCCCTAACCCTAGCACCTATCTCTAAGGAAAAAGTGTTGACATGTCAACATCATTACAGGAGGCTAAGTTGCCTTGACACGGACTGTACCACACTATTATATTCCTTTTGGTTAGAGAGCCCTTGCTCAAGGGATCCCTGGAATACGAAACCCCAACGCGTACGGAGGTAAGCTATGGCAATAGGAATTACTTGGTACGGGCATGCATGTTTTCTGTTGGATGCAGGAGAAGCAAAGATACTTATAGACCCGTTTATTACGGGAAATCCACAGGCTCCCATAAAGGCCGAGGAGGTGGAAACAGATTACATCTTGGTCTCACATGGGCATGGTGATCACCTAGGAGACGCAGTGGACATAGCCAAGCGAACTGGAGCCACAGTGGTATCCAATTTTGAAATTCAGACCTGGGTTACATCCCAAGGAGTTCAAAATGCCCACCCACTTCATATCGGGGGAGGATACAATTTTCCATGGGGTAGGGTGAAGCTGACCATCGCACACCACGGCTCAGCACTTCCTGATGGAAGCTATGGTGGGAATCCATGTGGGTTCCTGCTTTACATCCAGGGGAAAAAGATCTACCACGCCTGTGACACAGGACTTTTCTATGATATGAAACTAATAGGTGAAGAAGGCATTGATTTGGCCATATTACCTATTGGAGACAATTTCACCATGGGACCTGATGATGCCCTGAGGGCAGTGAAGTTAGTAGAACCCGCAAAGGTGATTCCAATACACTACGATACCTTTGACGTAATAAAACAGGACCCGAATGCATGGGCTGAGAGGGTGAGAAAAGAAACCTCTGCAGAGCCTATTGTGATGAAGCCGGGGCAGACCCTTGATTTGTAGCTTGAAAGACTACCATAAAAAGGCGGTAACCCGGCCTTTAGGGCCGGGTTTTTTATCCGTTACAAAAAGGCTTTTCCGCGAGATTCCAAGAATCATAAGCCCTTCAAACAGTTGCCCAGGGCAGTGGTAGGTCCTTGACCTGACATCCGCTGTCCCATGCCATGCGCCGACCTATCCTCTCTAAAGATTAAAGACGTTTTGGATAATTCCGATGTTATATGTCAAGAAATCCCAGTTACAGGAGCAGGGATGGACAGGCAGGATCTTATAATGCCGGCTGCTACACTTCAGCCGGACGAGATGAAGATTCACCCTCTGACTCTTTCTTTTGATGGGGAGCTGGAGGAAAAGTTCAGAGAGGATTATTACCTCAACTCCCTAAAGATGGTGAGGATTTCCCTGCTCGCAGGAATGTTGCTTTATGGATTATTCGGGCTGCTGGACGCCCAACTGATACCAGAGATGAAACCAATTCTCTGGTTTGTAAGGTTTGCTATTGTTTGGCCGTTCTTATTGGGAGTGATTCTTTTCTCATACACCAGTGCGTTCAAGAAAGTTTTCCAGCCCGTTGTGGCTTTAACAATGCTTATTGCTGGTGGCGCCATTATATATATGATAGCCATTCTTCCTCCTCCTGTGAATCAAACCTATTATGCCGGCCTTATACTCGTTTTCATTTGGGGGTACACCTTCACCAGGGTCCGATTTGTATGGGCAACGCCTACCGGTTGGCTCTTGGTGGTTCTTTATGAGCTTGTCGCAACACAGGTGGCAAGGGCGCCGGCTCCTGTGTTGTTGAATAACAATTTTTTCTTTATAAGCTCAAACCTGGTGGGAATGCTGGCATGTTACTTTATTGAATACTATGCAAGGCGTGACTTTTTCCTCGCGTACCAACTGGAGCGGGAACAAGAAAAAGTAAAGTCAGCAAATCAGAGGCTGGAGAAGATAGTACAACAAAGGACCGCTGAGCTTGTACGAAGAAATCAGGAGCTAAAGCAAGAGATAGAAGAAAGAAAAAGATCTGAAAAAAAGCGGGCGGAGCTGGAGTCCAAACTTCAAGAGGCGCAAAAAATGAAGGCCCTTGGCACCCTCGCCGGGGGCATAGCCCATGACTTTAACAATCTTCTTATGGGGATACAGGGCAATACCTCCTTGATGCTCCTGGACACTGATCCTTCACACCCACATTACGAAAAACTCAAGAACACGGAACAATATGTTCTACGAGGCTCAGAGCTCACAAGGCAATTGCTGGGTTTTGCAAGGGGCGGAAAGTACGAGGTAAAGCCCACTGCCCTCAATGAGTTGATTGAGAAAAGTTCACAGATGTTCGGCCGAACAAAGAAAGAGATATCCATTCACTATTGCTTTCAGGATGATCTGTGGACAGTGAATGTGGACCGAGGGCAAATAGAACAGGTGCTCCTTAACCTTTTTGTGAACGCATGGCAGGCCATGCCCGGAGGTGGCCACTTGTACATAAACACACAGAACATTGAAATAGCAAGTCCTCCAGCAGGGAATGATGATGTTAAGCCGGGTAGATACGTGAAAACAAGTGTTAGGGACACCGGCATAGGAATGGACAAGAAGACGATGAAGCGTATTTTTGATCCGTTTTTCACCACAAAAGAAATGACCCGGGGAACCGGGCTCGGTTTGGCTTCTGCGTACGGGATAATCAAGAATCACGATGGGTTCTTCGAGGTTGAAAGCAAGGTAGGCGAAGGAAGCACGTTTTCTTTTTACCTTCCGGCAAGCGACTGTGTCGTAGTGGGGAGTGAGACTGAGGCGAAGGAAGAACTGCTTAAGGGTCAAGAGACAGTCCTAGTGGTGGATGATGAGCCCGCAATCTTGGATGTGGCATGCGGAATGCTCGAGAAGCTCGGGTACAAGGTTGTACCAGCGGGCTCCGGGCAGGAGGCCATAAGGTTATACAAGGAGGCCAAGGAAGAAGTCGATTTGGTGCTCTTGGACGTTATTATGCCCGGCATGAGTGGAAGGGAAACATTTGAAAATCTAAAGAAGCTAGACCCTGAGGTGAAGGTGCTCTTATCCAGCGGTTACAGTTTAGCTGGCGAGGCCAGCAAAATAGTTGCCATGGGCTGTTGCGGCTTTGTTCAAAAGCCATATGACATTTTCAAACTCTCGCAGAAGGTTAGACAGGCATTGAACAATGGGAGTGGATTTCAGCAATGGAGAGATTAGATGACCGGGCTTGACGACGGCTTTGTCAAAAGGTTTAAAGAGCTTGAAAGTGGTCATGTGGAGCTCAGGGAGAGACTAAACAAGATTCGCCTGAGAGGCGATGACCTGGAGCAGGTTCTTAGGAGAGAGATAGAGGCCTATGAGCCATGGCGCTTTGAGCTGATGGATGAGCTGGGAGCAATATCAGAGCGCTTTGACCCCGATCAGTCTGCCCGCCATCTGGAGTTCATCAAAAGATCCACCTATTATAGGATAGTGCAAGAGGCACCTTTTTACTGGCAGATTATGAACAAGCCAAACGGGTATGCTGGTGATGCCCAGATGATGAGTTTCATATATAGAAACCAGTTTGAGGGCCAGACCCCCTTTGGCATGTTCTTGCACAAGCACGCGGTCTCCACAAAGGCATGCCAGGCTGTGCGCAATAGAAAGCTCTATCTAAGGCAGCAACTGGTGGATTTGGGCGAAGGCTATGTGCTGAGTCTGGCCGCTGGGCCCGCCCAAGAAATAAAGGAGATTTTGGATATATACCCTGATAATCATTACCGGTTTCTGGCCTTGGACCACGACATGGAAACCTTGCGAAAATATGACGTGTCGAATCACGAAAACAGGTTCAAGTATGCCCTAGCCAATGCCTTTCAGATCATCGCAGGAAACTACATGACGGCTAGGCCCAGAAAAGTATTTATGAATTTTTGCGTTCCTAGGAGAGATTTTGCCGGGATTCGAAGGGTGCTGGCACCGCTAAAATATGAATTGGATCACATGAGAAAGGACAGCTATGACCTGGTCTACAGTTCGGGATTGTATGATTATATAAAGACCTTTCCTTTGGATGACAGCAAGGGAACAGTGGCCTTGACAAAGAACCTTTTCGACCTAGTTAAACCTGGCGGTAATCTCATTGTGGGAAATTTTAGTCCAAACAATCCGCGAGACCTTCGTTTTCCTATGGACTACATCTACGAGTGGCATCTCATTTACAGGACGAAGGAGGAAATGTTGGATTTTGCCAGGGCTATTCCCGAGGGGCAAATAGAGGATATTGAAATTGTGGAAGAACCCTTAGGAATAAATTATTTCCTGCGTATCAAGAAAAAATCCTGGGAAACTAAGCTCCCTTTTCCCAGAGAGGCCCTCGCCAACTTCCTTATGTGACCATGTATGGGCTCACCATTTTTTCTTTCTGATAATGGTGAACACGAGCCACAGCCCAAGTAGGGCTGAAACCAAATAACCTATGACCCCCAGCACTGGAAAGCCGAAGAGAAGCGGCTTGACGCCAGTTGTAATAATCATCGATGAGCCAATGATAAGGGCAGCTATTATTATCCCTGATGTGAGCCTGTTGCTTATGGTCTCGAGGGTCTTTCTAAGGCCGGAAAGATTTTCGTGCTGAAATCTAAACTTGAGCTCTCCCTTGTCAATGACCTCGACAATGTGCTCGATTCGGCCCGGCAAATTCTTTTGCAAATAGAGAAGCCGGTACAAACCTTTCTTTAGGCCAGAAAAAATGGCATCAGGCTGCCATCTCTTTTTTGCCAATCTTTGCACGTGAGGCTCAGCTTCTTTAACGACGTTCAGGTCAGGGTAAAGGCGGCGGGCAGTTCCTTCTGCAGTTACAATGGCCTTAGCCATAATGGCCATATCAGCCGGAAGCCGAATGTGATGCTCACGTAAAACACTGATTACATCCAAGAGTAATCTTCCGATATTTATCTGGGAAAGAGGTACACCGTGAAAAGAGTCCAGGATATCCATGATTTCTCTTTGGATCATGCGTGGGTTGGCTGCGGTGCCCATATCAGCGAATTGTGCAAGGATCCATAAGATCTTTTCCGTATCCTTCCCAACAATTGACTGTACTAGATCGAGCAAGGCATATCTGGCTTCTGTGCTTAGACGGCCGACCATGCCCCAGTCAATCAAGCACATCACCTGCCCATCAAGCAGCATGATATTTCCCGGGTGGGGGTCTGCATGGAAAAAACCATGGTCGAGAATCTGGATCAGGGTGCTTTCAAGGAGGGCCTTTGCCAGGCGCTGCCTGTCAGACACCTCCTCGATACCGATTTCTTTGAGCTTTTTCCCCATCATCAATTCCATGGTAAGAACATTGCTGGTGGTGTAACTGTCAAACACGCGGGGAATCCGCATAGTAGGGATCGAGACCAAATTTGATCTGGCTATTTTCATGTTTCTGGCCTCTCGTGTAAAGTCTAGCTCCCGCGTGAGACCCCGCCGCAATTCTTTTACTAGGTTGGGTAAATCCCATATTTTTAATCTGTCTGTTCGCCTTTCCAGGCGCCTGACTATGGCTTCCAATATGGCGAGATCCTTATCCACAATTGATCTTATGCCAGGCCTTTGCACCTTTACAGCGACCACTTCCCTGTTTTCCATAAGGATTGCCCTGTGAACCTGGGCAAGTGACCCGGCAGCGATGGGCTTTTCGTCAAAACGAAAAAATATTTCCTCCAAAGGTGCGCCCAGCTCTTGCTCAACCCGTTGTTTGATTTCAGCGAAAGATACAAGTGGTACATCGTCTTGAAGTTTCTCAAGTTCTTCAATGAGTTCAGTAGGAAGGAGATCTGGTCTTAAGCTCAATAGCTGGCCGAACTTAACAAACGTGGGGCCTAGATCTTCCAATGTGTGACGTATCCTTTCCCAGGTGCTCATCTTGTCAACGTCAGGGTGGATTTTTGCAAACAATTCCCTGCCCGGTAAGTCTAATCTGTCCACAACGTCATCCAGACCATACTTAAAAAGGGTAAAAAGGATGTCTTTGAAACGCCTTATTTGAAGTAGTGTGCGAATATCCATGGCCTAAATTCTATTGATCTTTCTCGTCCTTGATTTGATCTTCAAGCAGCGCTATTCTCTTTTCGAGGTTCTCCACCTTTTCAATGAGATTTTGAAAGTCGGCTTTCTTGACAATGTCAAGATTTTCAAGGCCTTTCTTAATTATTTCCGTAACCTTATCTTGGATCTCATCCCATTGCTTCTTACCGCTTTCCACTAATGTATCTGCAAGTTTGTCGGCCTCTTCTTTTGACAGCTTTCCTTGTTCTACAAAGTGGCGGGTTGCATTGTTAACCTTTTCCTTAGTGATGACAGCAGCTCCAAGGCTCGCTAGGAGACTCTTTTTTATTAACTCAAGCATGTCCGTACCTCCTGCTGCTAAAAGGTGAGTCTAAAACAATCAGGGATCTACGACCGCGGCAAGAATTGTTTATAAAGGGGTACTTGGCAAAGTCTCAACGGGCTTGGTCAAGAGGAATTCACCCTTTTCAATCCATTCCTTTAACAACTCAGCTATCTCGCGGGATCTCTTGTAGGAGGTAAGAGGTACAGTGGGGACATCCTGCCCGTTGAACTTGATGGTGCCACTTTTGAGTTCAGCGTAGCTCACAACTCCTAAGCTTGTAGCCTCGCCCTTCGGGTAATCATTACCATAATCAATTATATTGGTAAAAATTTCTTCGTCAGCAACCCCTGTAAATCGGGCCATATCCTCATTGAGTATAGGGATAGGAACCCCAATACCCACGGCCAATGAGCACCCGTACCCCAACATGCTGACTCCCACGACAAACCTGGGGTCCATTTCCTTTAGATTCCCCATTACCATCAGAGTACCTGCCGGTTGAATGGGAACGCCATTCTTGCCTCTTTCAACGTCAGGCTTGTGCTGGGTCCCCGGCCCTATTATGTAACCCTTGGCACCACCTATAAATATTCTTGTCCCGAGGCCAAGGGTCAGATAATAGGGATCATTGAGTAATGGGCTCAGTTGACCTGAAGTGGCATAATTGGCATTTCCCGCGTGGGGCTTGAGGACCCCCATATAGGTATAAATTGTTTTATCTGAAAGGTTTATGGCACAATTGTAGTTCTGATAAGCGTTTCTAGGATTCAGCAGCACAGCATAGGGTAGATCAGATAGCCTAACCCGCTTTTTAACTTCCTTGTTGGGATAACAGTCCGTACCATAGGCCACGGCTTTTAGGTACACTTTCTTACCCGCTATTAAGTCGTGAATCACATGGCCTCCACCGTACTTAAACTGTCCGGGGTGAACGCGGTTTAATGGATCGTCCTCAGCAGGTTCGGTAGCACCAATGTAAATGTCTACTGCGGCAAGGCCGGCATAAGCAGGGACTCCATTGAGCCATACCTTGGAGGCCTTTATGCCTGGCTTGGTATGGCCAAAATTTATGAATGCGCCAGAAGAACACATAGGGGAAAAGGTGCCGGTTGTAACCACGTCGATCTCCTTTGCAGCCTTTTCAGGCCCTTTGCTTTTAACGATCTCAGTCATCTCCTCGGCCGTAACAACTACGACGGTGCCTTTCTTGATTCTCTCGTTGATTTCCTCAATGGTTTTTGCGGCTTTTCTCTTAGGCATTTTCCCCTTTTTTCCTCCGCTCACACATAATTTTACTATGATAATGAGCAGAGGCCCGTGAGGCAAGAAAAACTTCTGTTGGCAATCTAGGTATTGGACGCTGATCTTGACTTTTGCACGAGGTTTCTATAGCAGTTCATAAAGGAGTATGGCAAGGATATCTTGGTTCTTGATACCTTAGAGCGGAAACATAAGAGTCATTTTTTGGGTTTATCTGGCTGGGGAGATGCTTATGTCCAATGGATTTAGGATTGGAAATTTAACGGTTTCAAGGGACGGGCCGTTTTTTGTAATTGCTGGGCCCTGCGTGGTGGAAAGCCTTGAAGTGACGATGGAGGTTGCCCGCTTTCTTAAAGGTGTGTCCTCAGAGTTGGGGATCCCTGTCATTTTCAAGAGTTCTTATGATAAGGCCAACAGGACTTCATTGAGCTCCTACAGAGGCCCTGGCGTAAAAGAGGGTCTGGAGATTCTAAAAATGGTAAAGGAAGAGGTGGGCCTTCCCGTACTGTCTGATGTCCACCTACCCTCTCAGGTGGAGGATGCGAGCAAGGTTCTTGATGTCCTCCAGATTCCAGCCTTTTTGTGTCGCCAGACCGATCTTCTTTTGGCTGCAGGCAGAAGTGGGTTGCCTGTTAATGTCAAGAAGGGACAATTTCTCTCGCCGGCAGAGATGGCGCAGGTGGTGGAGAAGGTTACTTCTACAGGAAATCACAAGATTTTGCTCACCGAGAGGGGGAGCACCTTTGGTTATAACAACCTAGTAGTCGATATGCGCTCGATACAGATCATGGGTAAACTTGGTTTTCCTGTGGTGTTTGACGCGACCCATAGCGTACAGCTTCCAGGCCAAGGAATCTCCCATTCCGGCGGACAAAGAGAATTTGCGCCGGTGCTTGCAAAGGCTGCTGTTGCAGCAGGGGCTGACGGGATTTTTATGGAGATCCACCCCGATCCCCCTTCGGCCTTGTGTGACGGTCCCAATTCTTTACCGTTGAATGAGGTAAGGCCCTTGTTGAACACCTTGAAGGTAATCCATAGGGTTGTAAAGTTGTAGGAAGGTAATCTGATATGCCTAAGCATGGATTAGAGCACAGTAGCGCTTCACTGGAATCTAAAGCAAAAGCCATAAGACTGGTACTGGTGGATGTCGACGGGGTGATGACTGACGGGCGTTTGTGGATAAGCGCCGAAGGTGAAACAATAAAATGTTTTGATTCAAAGGATGGGCTTGGATTAAGGAGACTTATGAGTGAAGGGATCCAAGTGGTCCTTGTTACTGGTAGAAGTTCAGGAGCTGTGGAACGCAGGGCGGGGGAGCTTGGTATCATGGAAGTTTATCAAGGGGTGAGTGACAAGAGGCGTCTTGCAAAGGATCTGCGGCTCAAGAGAGGGCTTGAAAAGGATGAAGTCTGTGCCATAGGAGACGATCTGCCGGATATTGCAATGTTTGAGGAAGCGGGGCTTCGAGTTGCTGTGGCAGATGCTGTTAAGGAGGTGAGAGAGCAGGCCGATATGGTTACAAGGAATAAGGGGGGGCGAGGAGCAGTAAGGGAGCTTTGTGACTGGATATTGTCTAATCGAGCATAGAGGAATTAGCTTTACATGGTGTTTCTCAGCCTGATATAATTTTCACAAATGAAACGGTTTTTGAAAAATCACTGGTTGGGGGTTTCTCTAGGCTTAATTTGCGTTGCTGTCTCAATATACGTTGTCAAGGGGCTTAAGCGACTACCCGAAGAGGTTCCATTT
The DNA here is from genome assembly GCA_003646995.1 of Deltaproteobacteria bacterium. Next base: position 9,544 of record QMLZ01000038.1, read on the forward strand.
GAGCAAATTTCATTGGACAATGGGATTAGGCTCAAAAAAGTACATTATAGCCAAGGTGACATACACAAGGCGTTAAAGTGGAAATTGGATGCCGAGGAGGTAAGGCTGTCCGAAGACAACAATATTGTCAGCTTCCAGCAGTTTAGACTCGTGGTGGAACCCAAAGGGAGACCCAAGGTACGTCTGCAGGGGCAACGAGGCGAGTATTCGAGGATAACCGGAATTCTTAACCTTTGGGGTAACTTACAGATTGACTCTGACAACGGATACAAGGCGACGTCAGAGCATCTTACCATGGACGAGAAAAGAGGTCTGCTTACAACAGAAGACCAAGTGGAAATATCCGGCCCGTTTTTTTCCGTTATCGGAAAAGGTCTCTTTGTCGATCTGAAAAACGAGATTTTAAAAATCCGTTCAAATGTCACCACCACTTTGACTAGGGGGCTACTTCCCTCATGAGACGCACTCTGGGAACATTGTTTTTCTTGCTTTGCTCAGCGTGTCTATTCTGCTTTCCGTCCAAAGGGCTTGCCGAAAGGAGCCAAAAGGATCCGGCTAATGCCGGCAAGGATTCCCAACCTATGGTGATCAAATCCGATTCCCTCGTTGTAGACGACACCAAGAAGGTGGTCACCTTTTCAGGCCGGGTTAATGCTAAGAGAGACGAATTTACCATTGAATGCGATAAGCTGCTGGTCTACTACGAAAGATCAGGCTCGGACGATAGTGGCAACGCGATGGGTTCGAGTATCACGAAGATAGTGGCTGACGGAAATGTTAGGGTGAGGCGTCAGGCCGGGGGTGAGGCCGTGGCTCAACATGCTGAATACTACGAGGCCTCTGATAAGATAGTGTTGACCGGGGACCCCATGGTGAAACAAGGCGAGGACTTTGTAAAAGGCGACAAGATAACCATTTTTTTAAAGGACAACAGGAGCATAGTGGAGAGCTCCGGTGAAAGAAGGGTGAAGGCGGTAATATACCCCAAGAAAGAAAAAAAATAGCTCTATGAGCGAGCAGGACACATTTGGTGCGGAAAACCTGATAAAGGCCTATGATGGAAGGAGGGTCGTAGACGGGGTCACCATTTATCTTAATAGAGAAGAGGTAGTTGGGTTACTGGGGCCGAATGGTGCCGGCAAGACAACAACCTTTTACATGATGGTGGGCTTGACTCAGCCCAATGGGGGGAGGGTTCTATTGGACGGGCAAGATATTACCAATGAACCCATGTACCTCAGGGCAAGGAAGGGGCTAACATATTTGGCCCAGGAACCCTCTGTGTTCAGGAAACTCTCTGTGGAAGACAACATACTGGCCGTACTAGAGGCCCGAGGAGTTCCACCACAAGAGAGGATGGAATGGACACACCGCCTCCTTGCCGACCTAAATATCGACCATCTTAGCAAACAGAAAGCAGGAAATTTATCGGGAGGCGAGAGAAGACGTCTGGAGATTACCCGCGCGTTGGCAACTAGACCTAGGTTCATGTTGTTGGACGAACCCTTTGCAGGCATAGATCCACTGGCTGTAGCGGATTTGCAACAGATTATTAAAGAGTTGAAAGATAGAGGCCTGGGCATTATTATTACTGATCATAATGTAAGAGAGACGCTAAATGTCTGTGATAGGGCATACATTATTCATCAGGGTAAGATCTTGGTTTCAGGCTCTCCCGATGAAATCGTAAATAGTGATGTTGCACGGGGAGTATATCTAGGAGAAGGTTTCAAGCTGTAAAACATAAGGGGCTCGGTTTTTTCCAATGGCACTGGAACTAAAACAATCATTAAATCTTAGTCAGCAGCTTATAATGACGCCTCAGCTTCAGCAAGCGATAAAGCTGCTACAGTTGAGCAGGTTGGAGCTCCTTGAAACAATTTACCAGGAAATGGAAACAAACCCAGTGCTAGAGGAGCAGGGCGTTGTAGAGAACGAGGAGGAAGTTTCTCTCGATGACGAGAAGTTGGAGACTGAGGAGGATTCGAGCCCATTGGCAGAAGTTGACGTAGAGGGACCGCCTCAAGAAGAGCTGGATTGGGAAGCGTACATATCAGAGTACAACACGGGGTGGGCGGAAACCCCTTACGAAGACCGTGATGTACCCCAATTTGAGAATATCACTTCCACCAAAACCAATCTTTATTCCCACCTCATGTGGCAGTTAAACATGAGCAATTTTGACGAGGCCCAAAAAGAGATAGGGCTTCACATCATTGGTAACATTACCGAAGATGGGTACCTTGATATCACGGTGGAGGAGCTAGCCAGGAATACAGGCTACCCCGTGGAGAAAGTAGAAGAGACCTTGAAGCTCATCCAGACATTTGATCCGGTGGGGGTAGGCGCACGGGATACCAGAGAGTGCTTGCTTATTCAGGCGAGATTCCAGGGGCTTCAAGGCACACTGGTGGAAAAGATATTAATGGACCACCTCAAGGATCTGGAAGATAAAAAATACGAGAATATAGCCAAAAGGCTTGGGGTGTCCATGGATGAGGTCATTACCGCGGTGTCCATAATTCGAGGGCTTGAACCGAAACCTGGCCGCAGTTACTCAGATGAGGAAACCATTTATGTGAGCCCTGATATATATGTTTTCAAGGTAGGGGACGATTATGAGATAGTTCTCAACGAGGACGGTCTCCCAAAACTGAGAATAAACGCTTACTACAAAGATGTTTTGAGTCGCAAGGACTCCTTGCCTGACAGTGTAAGAAGCTACATCCAAGAAAAACTGAAGTCTGCAGCATGGCTGATCAAGAGCATCCACCAGAGACAGAGAACAATCTACAAGGTGACAGAAAGTATTGTGAGATTTCAGCGGGACTTTTTCGACAAGGGTATTACCCATCTCAAGCCCTTGGTCCTAAGGGACGTGGCCGAAGACATTCAGATGCACGAATCCACCATTAGCCGGGTAACGACCAATAAGTACGTGTACACCCCACAAGGCCTTTTCGAGTTGAAGTTCTTTTTCAACAGTGCCATTAGCAGCGTGGATGGGGACGCAGTAGCCTCAGAAAGTGTAAAAGAGCACATTCGGAATATTATAAAAATGGAAAATAAGCAAAAACCGTACAGTGACCAAGAAATAGCTGATATCCTTAAGAAACTAAATATTAATGTGGCCAGGCGTACCGTGGCCAAGTATCGTGAATCGATGGGGATACTCCCCTCGCGAAAGAGGCGAAAACCCTTTTGAACCCCTAAGCAGGGGCAATTGAACTGACCGGAGGTAACACCATGGATATCAATGTGACGTTCCGTCATACCGAACCTATGGAGAGTCTCAAGGCGTACGCGGAGGAAAAGATTGCCAAGCTGGATAAATACCTGGACTATCCTGCTGAAGCGCATATTGTGTTGACTGTAGAAAAATTTCGCCATCAAGCCGATATTACCCTTAGTGTCAATGGAACAAGGATAAAGGCATTTGAAGAGACCGGGGACATGTACTCGGCCATAGACCAAGTGACGGACAAAGTTGAAAAACAACTCAAGAGGCATCTGTCCAAGATCCGAAACCGCCGTATGGACGGAGCCCGGGAGGATGAATTTGTTTCCGGCATGGAAACAGAAGGGGTCCCTTTGGTTGAGGAAGAACCCGTAATTGAGGTTGAAAAGCTGGAGGCCAAACCAATGGACCCAGAGGAAGCCGCAATGCAGCTGGGCTTCAGCAATCAAGAGTTCCTGGTGTTTCGTAATGCAAAAAGCAACGAGATAAATGTGCTGTACAAGAGGAGAGATGGAAATCTAGGCCTAATTGAACCTGCTTAGACAAGAGCAAATGAAACTTTCCGATATCATAACACCTGAGAGTGTGATACCCGAGCTAAGGTCACGGGACAAGAAGGGCGTGCTGATGGAACTTGCTGAGGTAATCAGCACGGTGGAGCCATCGGTGGACAGGGACACCCTTGTGCAGGTACTGGAAGAGAGGGAGAAACTTGGAAGTACAGGAATCGGAGATGGGGTGGCCATTCCTCACGGGAAACTCAACGGTATAAGTAAGCCGCTCATGTCATTTGGAAGGAGCAAGTCTGGGGTAGATTTTGATTCAATGGACGCGAAGCCTGTACATTTATTTTTTCTGCTGGTAGCACCTGAAAATTCTGCAGGTGCACACCTGAAAGTACTTGCAAAGATTGCCAAGCTGTTAAAGAACAGCGAATTTCGAAAGAGGCTACTGGAAGCCAAGGACAAGGGTGAAATTTACAATACCATCGTTGAGAGTGACGAAGAATTGTAAGATTCTGCCATGGTAGGGCTATTAATCATCTCCCATTGTGACATTGGTCGTGAGCTGTTAAACGCGGCAAAGTTGATCCTTGGAAGGTTGGACAATGCTGACAGCGTTTGTATATCCAGCACGGCCAACAGTGAGGAACTGCTCGAGACGATTTCAAGTAAGCTCAAGGTACTTGATAAGGGGAAGGGTGTTTTGATTTTGACCGATATGTTCGGCGGTACTCCTTCCAACCTTAGTCTTTCCTTTCTCCAGGACGACAGGGTGGAGGTGCTTACGGGCGTGAATCTTCCCATGATTATTGCAGTGGCCCATGAAAGGGATCAGTTGAGTTTGGGGGAATTGGGTCGGAAAGCCCAAGAGGCTGGAAGGAGGAGTATTGCTTTGGCGAGCAAGCTCCTTAAGGAGGAATGATTTCATTCATAAAAATCACCGAAGAAGCCTTTCCGCTGTACCGTGACCAAATAATGGCCATAGAGGAGGTATCCTTTCCTTCTCCGTGGACTGCAAGAGCCTTCTTGGAAGAAACTCGTAACCCTGTTTCTCATCTTTGGGCCTTAAAGAGGTCCGAGCAGATCCTAGGGTACATTTGCTTTTGGATGTTTGCTGCTGAGGTCCATCTATTGAATCTTGCTGTGCATCCTCAGTGGCGTAGGCGTGGGTTGGGAAGCAGGCTCCTGGCAAAGATGAAGGCTGTAGCCTATTACGGGGGCGTCGAGAGAATTTGGTTGGAGGTTAGGCCATCAAACTCAGCTGCCCGTAAACTTTATTCAAAGGCTGGGTTCCGGGAGCAAGGAAGGCGCAAGCGGTATTATACTGATACAGGAGAGGATGCAATAGTGATGGCCCTTGAGATGGGGGCTTTCTCTGTTCCGCTGGCAAATGTTTGTGTTGATGAGGAAGCGGGCAAGTTGAAGTCACTTGGTTAACAGAGTATTGGAGAACGAAGTCGGAAAAGTAATGGATTTCTTATAGAATGACGCACTGAAAGGAGGTGCCTCATGGCGATAAAAGTTGCTGTAAATGGATTTGGAAGAATCGGCCGAATGACGTTTCGAGCGGGGCTTGGTAGGGAAGATATTGAATTTGTTGCCATCAATGACCTCACCGATCCGGCAACCCTGGCCCACTTATTGAAGTATGATTCCGTGCACGGAAAGCTGGAACAGGAGGTCTCCGCAAGTGATAACTCTTTGATTGTTGGAGGCAAAGAGATTCGGATTTTCTCTGAAAGGGAGCCCGGAAAGCTGCCCTGGGGCGACCTCGGTGTCGACATAGTTATGGAATGCACGGGCCTGTTTAGGGAAAGGGAAAAGGCCGCAGCCCACCTTGAAGCAGGAGCCAGGAAGGTAATTATATCCGCTCCAGCAAAAGGTCCTGACATAACTATCGTGATGGGCGTCAACCATAATGAATACGACCCTCAACGCCACCATGTGGTTTCCAATGCATCCTGTACCACGAACTGCCTTGCCCCCGTGTGCAAGGTTCTTCTTGATCGGTTTGGGATTAAGAAGGGATTGATGACGACAACCCATTCGTATACGGGGGACCAGAGACTTCTGGATTTTCCCCATCGTGACCTCAGGCGGGCCCGTGCCGCCGCCCTTTCCATGATACCTACCACCACTGGGGCCGCAAAGGCCGTTTCATTGGTGCTGCCCCAGCTGGAGGGGAAGTTAAGTGGTATGGCCATAAGGGTTCCAACTCCCAACGTTTCCGTAGTGGATCTTGTGGCGCAGTTGGACAGGGAAGTGGGGGTGGATGAGGTAAACAATGCCTTTAAAGAGGCCTCGGAAACCTATCTCAAAGGGATACTTGCTTATTGCGAGGATCCCTTGGTGTCAAGTGATTTTAATGGGACTGCAGTTTCTTCAACAGTCGATGCTCTGTCAACTATGGTGATCGGGGACATGGTAAAGGTGCTGGCGTGGTATGACAATGAGTTCGGGTATTCTTGCAGAATGGTGGATCTGGCCGTGCATATGGCTGAAAGCGAATAGTTGGTTGCGCAAGGCAGCGGGAGAAAACAAATGACACAGAGAATGCCTTTGATCGCTGGGAATTGGAAGATGAATCTCTCGATCCCGGAGGCCATAGCACTGGTGAGAGCCCTACGGGAGGGTCTTAAGAATACAGGTGATCGGGAAGTGCTCGTGGCACCCCCTTTCACCACTCTTTCGGCGGTAAAAGAAGTACTGGAAGGTTCTTCCATTATGCTTGGGGCGCAAAATATGCATTGGGAAGATTCGGGTGCTTATACTGGTGAAATTTCGGGGAAAATGCTTCTGGAGGCAGGCTGCACCCACGTAATCCTTGGCCATTCGGAGCGGAGGCTTATCTTCCACGAGACAGACTCGATGATTGACAAGAAGGTTGAGAAGGCCTGTGAGATTGGTCTCATACCAATTCTCTGTATTGGTGAAACGCTGGAGCAGAGGGAGGCGGGAAAGACATTCGAGGTTTTGAGGGAACAGCTTGACGGCTCCCTTGCAAGCTTTGTGTCACGGGCTAGCCTTCCTAGGGAACTAATACTTGCCTATGAGCCCGTGTGGGCGATTGGAACCGGAAAGACGGCTACTCCTGAACAGGCCCAGGAGGCCCATGAGTTCATCAGAGGGTGGGCAGAAGAAATTTTTGGCCTTGAGACAGCTCAGGCTGTGCGGATACTTTATGGCGGAAGTGTCAAGCCTGGCAACATTTCTTCCCTCATGGCCAAGAAAGATATTGACGGGGCTCTTGTCGGAGGGGCGAGCCTGAAGTATGAATCTTTTCTTGGGATTATAAGGTACGAGTCCTAACATGCCATCTTTTTAATTGAAAAATTTGTTTTTTGAGATAAAATATAGTTTTGAATTTTGCCCCAAGTCCACTGAGGAGAATAGCATTGAAACCAGTACTTTTGATGATCCATATCTTTGTAAGTATTGCCCTCATCTTCATCGTATTGATCCAGAAAGGCAAGGGCGCAGACATGGGGGCTGCATTCGGTGGTTCAAGCCAGGCTGTATTTGGCACGAGCACAGCAACCACCTTGCTTCACAAGGTGACGACTATTATGGCGATCGTCTTTATGATGACCTCTCTTGGCCTCACCTTGTATATTGGCAGAGGTCATGTCAGTTCAGTAATGGAGGGGGTAAAGCAGACACAGGTTCCTGCAGCAACGGAAAAGGCGCCGGCAAAGCCAACAAGTACGCCAGGCCAGAGTTCAAAATAGAATGTGTGCCGAAGTGGTGGAATTTGGTAGACACGCTATCTTGAGGGGGTAGTGGGCAACCGCCCGTGCGGGTTCAAGTCCCGCCTTCGGCACCAGTTAAGCATGACATTCGGTGAGGGGATTATGCCCGTGACATAATCCCCCTTTTTTGTTTCCAGGTGCCTTGTGTAACTTGAATATGTCTTGACATATTTATGCATCATTAATATGGGTTTATGTATGCGAACTACTATAGATATAGATGATAAACTTTTGGCATTGGCCAAGAAGTATGCTGTTGATAAGAAAACCACTCTTAAGGCGGTGATAGAATCCGCACTTCGAAAAACTTTGCTCGAATCGAGCCAGTCTGATCGTCCA
>QMLZ01000039.1 GCA_003646995.1 Deltaproteobacteria bacterium
CAGGCACTAGGACATATTCCCTTCCTACTCCATTCTCATCACATATAACCCCGGGCATTCCCTCTTTGAGTCTGCCATTTGGCAAGAGTACCCCCATCTTCCGCATCACCGCTATTGCATCAATGAGACCAGAGCCGCAAATCCCCACTGGTGGAATATTTTCATCGTCACCGAGTACTGACCACGTAGGGCCTCCAGTGCGAGAATCCAACTCCACCTTATGTATAGCCCCGGACACTGCTCGCATACCGCACGATATCTGTGCTCCTTCCAGGGCTGGCCCTGTAGCACAACTTGTGGCCCACAGGCCGTCTCGGTTCCCAAGCACTAGCTCTCCATTGGTTCCGATATCCACAATCAAACACATCTCGTCGCGTAGGAACGGCTTTTCGGCAAGAATCGCTCCTACGGTATCTCCTCCAACAAAACCCGAAATAACGGGAAAAAGATACACATTTGTCCCTGGATTTAAATTTAGCCCGACCTCTTCGGCGCGCAGATCTCTGGGCGAGCTCAACACTGGAAGATATGGCCATACACCCAGCCCATGTGGATGAAAACCGATGAAAATTTGCTCCATGGTAGTATTTCCTACGAGGGTAACTTCGTCAATATCCTCAGCGGAAGCTCCTACTTCTTCCACACATCTGCCTAGAAGATAGTTAATACCTTCAACGACTATTTGCTGGAGAATGGCTAGCCCGTCTTCCCTGTTGTCAGTCATAGCAATCCTGCTTATGACGTCCTCACCATAACGTCTCTGCGGATTTACAGAGGCCGATGATGCTATAACTTCTCCTGTGTGAAAATCACACAAATAGGCAGCCAGAGTAGTAGTACCCACATCCACTGCCAGGCCGAGGCTCCTGCTCTTATTTCCAGGGATGACAGCAGTGATTCCCCTCTTCAAATGGTTTACAAGTGTAATCTCTCCTTCATATGCCTCTGGCCGACTTAGCTGACGCAGGGCCCCGAGATCTTCAATGAAAACTTCATGACCGGCCACTCTCGTAGCACGTTCAGCTACCCAACTAGCTCCGTCCGCCAATATACCATCCTTCGGCTCGGGTAGTTCATCTTTCTGAAGTCCGATCCTTTCAACCATTGGGTCAAATGGGTATTTACCCCTGAGTCCTGTCTTTCCACGGGCCTCCCGGCTATCTGCCATCTGTTCAGGGATCGTTATTGTCACATCTCCTTGAATCTGCGCCTGGCAAGCAAGCCGATATGACCTCTTAATTTCATCTGGCGAAAATATACCCAGCTCCGATTCTGTGAGTGCCGACAAATTGTGGGGTGGGTCCACAATTACCCGGCACTTGCCACAAAGCCCTTTACCACCGCAATCTGCCCTAAGCGGGATATTTATGATGCCGGCTGCTTCGTAAATGCTCGTGCCTGCAGGCGCCTTGGCCTGCACACCCATTGGTTCAAATGTGATCTTGTAGTGTTCTGCCATTTATTCTACCTTTCGCTGATATCGCCCAGAAGCCCAAGGAAAAATCTCACTATTTTCTTTCCCGATGCCGCTATCCTTAATCAATATTATTTTTTCTTGCCAATTGGAAAAAGATGCCCTGGGCTTTTGTTGTAATTGAGACCTAGACTTTTATCATAAGCCTCTTAGTTAGGCAAACCCAATGCGACATAGCGATACCCTGTGAAAAACCTGCCCTATACATGGGCTCATAACCTAATGCACATGTTCGAAAGGTCTATGGAAACCCGAAAAATCTTAAAGGGGCTCCCTTGTTTGAAAAATAATGCCACGTAAAGGCCTTACGTTTTTCTATTGCACTGTCAGTTGAAGACGCCATATTACTTTTTTGTGGCAGAGAGAAGAGTCCTTACATACAAAAAACGATCTCCTTTTTCCAAACAAAAAAAGATGTATGACCCGATTGATTAGTCAAGATGTAGCAAACATAGGAATCGAACTTGAGGAATTTGACCTGGGATTGAGGGAGAAACCCAGGCATACCTTGCTTGAAATTGGTTGCCATGCCGCCGGCATAGCCAAGATATCCGCCAAATCGGTGATTTCGAGCTTGAACACTGCTGTGGTACCCATCACATGTAGCAGAGGAATCATAGCTTGATCATCGAAGCGACCAACTCTCCTAATGTTATTGACGCAAGATATCTTGGCCCCTACACTCGTATCGCCGCGCCTGGCATGCCTTTGGGAATCAATGTGGAAGCTTATGAAAAAGTGGCCTCCACGCCCTGGAGCTTACCACCTATCACAGCTGCTAACATGTAACAGCCTCTTTCCCGTATTTTTCTTTCACTCTTTTGCCCCGCGCTGCTATCCACTGAAAATAGGTATCACGGGATGCAACTTCAAGGCCATATGACTCAAGCACCCCTCGCACACTCTCGGCTGTTCTTCGTGCATCCTAAATATCAAGGGAATTCTGTGCAACACCTACCAACCCTTGCCCGGGATGAACAAGTGATGTCACTACATTCGCACCGGCATCCAGCCAAGGCCTCAGCCCTGCAAGGCCTCTCACGTCCAGGAAGGCCGGAATCAATCTGTCAGGAAATGCCAAGCGCATGACAGATGTGATCATCAAAGCCCTCACAGAATCTGGTGCGGTATTGCCTTCCATGGGAGTACCCCTTTGACGCACGAAATTCATAACTCTCACTTGATCAGCGCCAAAAGATCGCATAACTTCAATAGAGTCAGCAATATCATCGTCATTTTCACCTATTCCACACAATAACCCTTCCTCGATTAACATTCCCAGTTTGTGGGCGAAGCATTTCCTAGTGAGACGCTCTTCTTAGCTCTGATTCACTCTTAGTTTATTGAACAGTACTGGATTATGTGTCTCTTGGTAGCACGCGTACCATGTCGCACCTGCGCTCTTTAAATTCTCTAAGGCGTATTCAGGAATGACTCCGGGTGAAATCATCACAGGTAAGCCTGTTGCAGATATGACAGCACGGACCAGAGAAGCCAGCTCATCAAAACCATCATACCCATCTGCCGTTTGTCTTCCAAGGCTAACTAGACTGTGCCCTAATTTTCCAAGACTTCCATTACCATGAGAGGCCATCAGTAGCCGCTCCAGCCCAAACCCTATTCCAACCCATGTTTCCGCTATCTTCCACGGCCGATCAAGAGGGTGAGGCCCCATAGCCCCCGAACCCAACTCGACATCTTCTTCTGCACCGACTATATCGAGCGTTTCCTCGTAAACTCCTGATTTTTCGATTTTAAATTTGTAATTCTTTAAGCCTGCCGCTTGAACAACCAAGTCAGCAAGCTCCTGTAACCTCTGCCTTCGAGATCTGTTCTGTAAACCCATCTCTACCAAACTGAACATGGTAAATTCACTAAAATGGTATGCACCTTGGCTCTCCTTGCGGAAGCAAGGCCCTACTTCAAAAATTCGTAGCAGGTTTTTCCCGTAGCCGAAGAAGATCCTTAAAGGACAAAATACAAATGTGGCGCGAGCATAGGGCACAGGCACTTGTTTCCACTGAGCCAATAAATCTGCGAGGCGAGGGGATGCCCCTCATTAATCCCCATCTTGGAAAGCAGACCCCTCGACATAATAATGGGAGTTACAACCTGAGAAAAACCATGCTCTATGAGAAGGTCGGAAAGGCGCCTTTCTAGCTCTATAAGAGAAGGACGCAATCGGTTTTTGCCGAATTCAATGAGCCTTTCACGTTGTCGCCTAGCCAGCTTCTTTTCCAGGATCTGGTATTGCCGATCTCGCTCATCAGGACTGCTATGATGCCTTTGTAAACCCACTACGTCAGCATCTAAATTTCTCAAACGGCGGTATTGGATTTCAGACCATGGCACTACGAAGGGATTCCATCCTTTCCGCCTCTGACCTGGAAGTGGGCCGGGCAACCCTAAAATTCAAATTTTTTCTCCCTATACGCCGTGAGGTAGCCCATACAAAACTCATCTCTCCCTGCCAGAGTTTCGGCGGAAATAATGCTCGCCATCATCCCTTTGTCCAAAGGATTAACAATGGCACCATCTAGACCTTTAGCTATTGCCATCGCCATGAAAACTTGATTCATGAACTTTCTGGCTGCAAGCCCATAGGAAATATTGGACAGGCCACACATGGTATGAATACCCTCAAACGTGGTCATGATCATCTCTACTGCATCGAGAAATTCAATCCCAAATTTACTGTTTGTGGCTACAGGCTGGACCAGGGGATCAACATATATGTTATCAAGAGGAATCCCATTTTGTACCAGCCCATTGACCAGCTTTTCCGCAATTGCCATCCTTTGCTCTGTGGTCTCGGGCATGCCTTCATCACTCATACACAGGGCAATAATCTTGAACTCAGTACCTGATATGATCGGCAGTAACTTTTCGTATCGCTCTTTTTCAAGGGAAATAGAATTGATCATAGGGGTCCCTTTGTGCACAGCAAGGGCCGCCTCAATCGCCTTTGGATCCGGGCTATCAATGGCACACGGTGCATCAACAGCTTCCTGCACATTCTTTACGAGCCATGTCAGGTATTCCGGCTCCTTTCCCACAAAAATGCCTGCATTTACGTCAATATAATCGGCTCCGGCTTCAAACTCTTTTTTTGCTATCCTTTGTATGCTATCAGTATCCCCTGCTTCAATTGCTGTTCCAATAGCCTTTCGGCTGGCATTGATAAGTTCTCCGACAATAATCATCGCCTTTTTTCTCCTTTTGCTCACTGGTTGAGATTGCCACTTAGCTCACAAGGGCTTTCGCTTTTTCCACGGCAGCGGCAGCATTGGAACCATATCCATCAGCACCTATCTTATCCGCAAAATCTTGGGTTACTGGAGCGCCACCAACCATCACCTTCACCTGCTCCCGGAAACCTGCCTCTGTGATCGCCTGAATTGTCTCTTCCATCTTCGGCATAGTCGTGGTCAACAACGCTGACATCCCAACAATATCAGGCTTATGCTCTTTGATCGCATCCACAAAGGCTTGAGGCTTGATCCCTGTGCCCAGGTTTACAACGTTAAATCCTGCTCCTTCAAGAAGCATAGCCACGAGGTTCTTCCCAATATCATGCAGATCCCCTTCCACCGTGCCGATGACAAACGTGCCTGCACTCGATGTCTCATCACCTACCAAGAGTGGCTTCAAAATATCCAGAGCACCCTGCATGGTCCGTGCTGAAAGCAATACCTCAGGGATAAACATCTCACCTGTTTTCATCCTCCTGCCTACTATGTCCATCCCAGGCAAAAGCCCGGAATCAATAATTTCCTTTGCCGCCTTGCCCTGCTCGAGGGCCTGGTTCACCGCAGTCTTTAGTTCATCGAGTTTCCCTGTTATGACCAACTGCACCATCTTTTCATATATCTCTTCTGCCATTTTCCTCTCCTCCTAATAACGCTCGAAAATACAGCTCTGGGCAAGAAAGCGATGATTCGATATACCCAAAATTTTGTCTCACTTGAAACAAAAGTCTTACATTAGCTATATCCCATTTTCAGGACTGGCCCCGAAGCACAACAGGTCATGATGTGAGCAGTTTCTTCACCTTCACGACCGCATCTTGAGCATCCTCAGCATATGCATCTGAGCCAATATTTGCGGCCCACCTAGCAGTCACTGGTGCCCCTCCGACAATCGTCTTGAACTTATCTCGTAGACCTGCGGTTTTCAGGGCCTGTTCTAGTTCCTTTTGCCGAGACATGGTAGTGGTCAGCAACGCACTCGTCCCAATAATGTCGGCCTTCACCCTAAGTGCTTCTTCGATAATCCGATCCGTATCAACGTCACGGCCAAGATCATAAACCGTGTAGCCGTTTGCTTGAAGCAATGCAACTACGATGCATTTCCCAATATCATGCACATCTCCCTTTACGGTAGCGATAACTATGCTGCCGTTGCATTCTTCGCTTTCCCTTGATGGCAAAGCGCTGTTCACCATCTCCGTCACGCTTTTCATGACATCCGCAGCCTGCACTAATTCAGGTAAGAACACCATTCCTCTTCCAAAAAGGTCTCCCACTTCATTTATACCAGGGATAAATCCATTATTCATAATCTCCAAAGGATCCTCTCCATCTGCAATGAGCTTTTCAACAAGTCGCACCGCCTTTTCTTTGTCATGATCAACAATTGCCTGTTTTGCCTCTTTCAAAACATCTTCAGGAATCATAGATCATTCTCCTTTCCACTTTCACCCCAACAATATGTTGGCGGGGAGTCCGGGAGTTGCACCCGGCTGCGTGGATTTAGAGTCCACGTGATCCCATTGCGATCCACCCCCCGCATTCTTAACAAAGCCTAATCTTAAATACCAACGTGTAGCCCGCCTCACATTCGGTTAAATGGATGGAATAGTGCTCTGTTTACTGGGCAAAAAAACAGATATTGTCAGAGGCACCACCAAATCAATTTATCTTCGACACCTATGAATCTTTAAACACCGTTGAAAGTAAGTTGCGATTTAAATAACTCCACTGACCTGATCTTTACACCCAGTAAATTAGCTACATTCCATTTTGCTCTTATTCCCTTAGGACTGCCCGCGATGGAAGTAACTGTGCCGATACCGAGGTCCTTCCTCAGCTCTCGCATGACCTCCTCGTTGGTCAGATCCTCTTCATCAATTCCAAGTTTTTTCGCAACATATGCTTTGGCTTCATGAATCTTCATTTTGTGGGTCATTTGCATCCAGGCCACGAGATCTCCCGAAGTCCGGATACCCCCCATGCATGATGCCATGATATGTGCGACATGCATCCCTAAGGGGTCTCCAACACCTATCTACAACCCATCGGCCTTCCCGATTTGTACCAGTGCCTTAGATACTCGAGAAACGCTGTCAATAGGAGGCTGTTCCATCATGGGCACGCCGCATACTCCCATACCAACATTTGCATGGATAGGGATCTTTGCCACCGAGACTGCATGTTTCAAAAATGTAACGGCACGTGCAAGATTCCATGGAACAGATTTACTAGTATTAGTACTAACTGCCAACCCAAAGATGTCAGCCCCTGCAGACTCTACCACTTTGACTTGATCATGAGGATACATGCCAGCTAGTTGTTTATCTTCATATTTCAGTTCTCCATGCATGCCGAGGATAAATTCACCTGAAGATCCCATCAATATTGGTAAATCTGGAATCGTCTTTTTCAGCTCTGCCACTGCCTCTAACGTTGCCAGAAATTCCGCATCGCCTGCAGATCCTGAAGTGTCAAAATTAATCCCTTCACATCCCACCTCCGAGAGCTTTTTGGCAACAAAGACCAAATCCTCCTTGAGGTATTGTAGGGCTTCTTCCTGTGCTGCACGTGCCTCATCTATTTTTCCAGCAGAAAAAAGCTCAGCAGGATTTTCACATGGCCCGTCAGGTTGGTAATAAAGCCCCATGTTGGGTTGTGCGCCATAAAAAAAGGGGGCTGTAGATACCATGGAGATATTATAATAATCATTCATTTCAAAATTAATTATAGGTTTCACCGGTTTGTAGCTATAATCGCTATGGCCCAAAGACGTGGTATCCGCCCCACATGCCCGTTCATAGACGAGGACGGCTTGCATCCTGCTTAGTGGAGCCCCCACTCCGCCTCCATCCTGGCCGGAATAGAAACTCATGCTACACCCATCATCTGTAACAATTACTTCCTGCCCTCGCTCCACACTGACCACCCGTGAAGGATCGGCTATTATTTCGAGCAACTGCTTTTGTTCTTCGGGAGTCATGGGCGGGATATGGGCTCTTTCTGCTGCATCCTTTGTCCCTTCTTCAATGTCTTTTTTGATCTCAGATCTTGTTAGTAAAACCCGTTCACCATCCCCCATCCTAGTAATAATTTTGCCACTCATTGGGATCACCTCACTACTTAATCTTTTTCATCCGTGGAAATACCCATCTCTGCTTCAGTTTCTTTTATAATTTCTCTGATCCTTGTTAGCACATCATCATCCAAAGGCTCTGGCTTATGATTTTCCAGGATATGTCTTACTTTTGCTGCGGCCCTCTCGTAACTATCAGTTGCACCATCTTCTTCCCATGAATTACGATCCCTGCGATCTATAAGCTCAACACGTGACTGCTGCTTCATCCACTTGAACGTATGCTCATGGCTCAAAAAATCTCCAAAAGGACCTATTTCCTTGATAATATCAATAGCTAGTGTGTCATCATTTACCGGAATCCCTTCTAGCAAGAATTTGATCAACCGCGCAAATTCACAATCGAGAACCAGTTGGGCAAAATCAAATGTTATGCCACTCTCAACCATGCCCAGACCATAGATCATATTGGCACCTGCCAATGCGGCTATAAGTCCGGTAAGAGTCTTTTCGTGGCCCATCTGGCAATCAGAAATCTTTCCATCACCCTACCCACCGGCAACATAGCTTGGGAGCATATAATGCCTTGCCAGTTGCGCCACTGCTCCACTGATGAGTGCACATTCTGGAGTTCCCACTGCTGCTGCTGCCAGCCGTAGGTCCATGGCGGTTGTGGAGCTACCATAGATCACAGGTGCGCCCTTGCGAGTTAACTGAGACAAGGTCAGTCCACCCAAAATTTCCGCGTTATGCGTTACAAGGCTCCCCGCAAGGGTGACTGGAGCAGTTGCACCCGCCATTGCCATAGACAGGATGTTACATACCATGCCCTGTCGTGCTGATTCCATAATGATTTGGCAACATTCTTTAATTAATTTGAGGGGACTGACCGGACATGTGGTAAATGACACTAGTGGCCGTTCTTTTAATTTTTTCATCCCTCCTGCAACTGCTGCAGCCATCTCCACTATCTTCTTGAGAAGTTTGCCATTGCCTGGGCCAAAGGCACAATGTTTAGTTGTATTGCTAAGAAATGCCTCTGCATTATGGAGAGGCACCGATTCCTGTGGTACATCATGGGCGCCTAAGGCCTTTTCGCAAAAATCCACTTCATCAAGGGCATCGATTACTCTTGCAGCATTAATAAGGTCTTGTTTTACAGGGGTCCTGATTTCCCCTGTATAAGGATCCTTCACTTTTATGCCTTCACTGAAATTGGTAAAGTAAACTCGATTGCTCTCTAAGACCAAATCGTGTTTTGGGTCTCGTCCTGCAAGAATAACCTTTGGAGGAGCAGATTCTATTGCTTCTTCCACCAAGTGTGGTGGAATTTTCACAATCTTTTCCTCTCTATCTACGATGGCTCCTCCATCCTCAAAACAATTGAGGGCCTCCTCATCTTCGACAAATATACCCTTTTTTTCGAGTACTTCTAATGTTCCTAAATGAATCTCGTTAATATCA
Source organism: Deltaproteobacteria bacterium (assembly GCA_003646995.1). The sequence goes on from QMLZ01000039.1 coordinate 9,263, forward strand.
TCTTCTGTAAGAATACTAAGCCCTAAACCTCCATTCGAATTTCGCCCTGCGCGTACACCTCGTTTCATAGCCTAACTCCTCATAATAAAATGAATGATAAATTTATAGATATGCCTTCATCGACACTTCAGCAACATTTTGCGCATTTGTAAAGGCCTTTTAATGGCCTTTCCTGAAAACAGCTTCATGCATTAGAAATTATAGAAACTCATTTAAATATTCATAGGCTTTTGTTAATCTTCCGCGGTAGACAATGACGGCTTTTCTGATCTCATCCCAGAGCCCCGAGTCATCCAGACCCGCGCTATAATTCGCATTCAAAATGTTCGGAACAAAAGGTGTCAATTGACTACTAAAAAATATTGACGAATCCATTGGCAACTCGCAAGGGAGATTGTCAACGGCGAGTATAACTACACCGTCTCCCTCATGCCCGTCTACAATTTTTCGGGCAACTGGATCACACAAGTACGCTGGCATTGCCGAATCAGTTGCCTTTACATTGCACTCTACTGCACCATTTACATCACAGCTAATGTCAGCAATCCCATTGAGTTTCGGCTTAACAGAGTTTTGATAAAGTTGTCTCAATGAATCCCAGGTGATAAATCGAGGATAACGCTTATCCCAGTAAATCGCATTAATAACAATGCTCAAATAGGGGAGATATTGATCAAAAATACTGGAAAAGTACTCTGGGTGTTCATAATATTCATCCAGACGAAAGGGATGGCCTTTTATGTTCTGGACCATGTCCTTTTCTTTGAAAATTGCGATATAGACTTTATTTCGACTGGGGCCTGATTCATGTGCAAGCCTCTCCAACTCACTTGGTTTAATCCACTTGTGAGGCAAGCATTCGAGAACCGACTGAGCGCCTTTCGAAACGTTGCCATATCCCATAATACCAATAGTCAATGGGCATAGTAAATTTGGCAACCCTTGAGATTCAATGAAGCTTCCAATTTCTCGGAAATGCGCTTTCGCTTCACTCAAAGACCGATATTCATGGGCTCTTTTACAGCTCTTAAATACAGTGGAGATCCCATGGTAATGCCAATATTCACCCATAATGGAGAGCATATCTATCGTTCCGGCGGCTCCCGCGTAATCACCAAAATAGACCAATCGCCTGTTTTGGTTATCCGTTATCCTTTCATAATCAATGAGCGTGGAACCACTCGAGATAATCTTTCTCAAGAGTGGCATTCCGGCAGGTTGTCCCTTTATCGTATGTGAAAAAAACACATAGGTTTTGTTAGGAATTATTTTTTCTTCAGGGATTTCCTTTATACCGAATATCACGTCTCCTGGCTCCATATCGTCGCACATAATTGCCCCGGCGGCTCTATATTCCCCTTCGGTGAAAAACCGTTTATTGGAGCGTTGCACAAATACTCTGGCGCCTGTTTCTTTGATTATTTTACGTACATCATTTGGAACAATAGGAACCCGGCGTTCCCACTCATTTTTATCTTCTGCACGAATAAGTAAAGACTTCATTGCACACTTCCTTTGCACTATTGCAATCCCTCAAAAATGGGCCTTAGAAAAGGATCTAAAGTTACCCGGCAATCTCAGACTGCCTTTCCTCAAACTTGATACCAAAGTTCTCTAATTCTACAAGAACCGGTTTATATATTTCTGGCAAAATGGGTATGTGCACACCTGTAAGATTGACTTTACCTCTTGCAATGAGCGTAGTAGCAATAGCTACAGGCAGCCCAACAGTTCTTGACATGGAGCTATCCCCATTTGGGATCCCCTGATTGATAAGAGTCGAAGTAATCTTTTTCTTTCGCCCGCCTGGATACTCGGCTATGAACTCATGGTGCTGAATCAATAAATCCATCTCTCCATCATTGTAACGAAGCTTGTTTTTCAGCACATAGGCAAGCATCTCAAAAACAGAGACTGTCTCGAGGGGTAATTTTTCGTCACTGAAAAGTCCCAGCCATTCCAGTTTTTTTAGGGTAAGAGAATATTCGGGGATGCACAAATATTGCGCTACCTCTTTCTTTAGATCTTTCTCCTCACCATGAACAATGTTTGCAATTACCTGGCGGGGAGTGACCTCCCGAAAATCAAACTTCATTTGCCGATTAAGAAGTCCAAGTTTCTTGAAATAGTCCCATGTTTCACAGTAGCCAACATTTCTTAGTGTCCCTCGAAAGATTGCCTTGGCATTCTTGATATCATACAATTCCAGATATGGAAGTGCATCGCGATTCACGTACACCTCAAATACGCCAGCTCGCGGGATATCTACAAGCCAATAATGCTCAAAAAGTTTATCTCCTGGGACTTCGATTACCTGTCCATCTTCCAAATATCTACCGTCATTGGTTGCAGCCAATATTGCCCCTTCCGGGCTCCATGAAAACTTGTATCCTAAAGGATTATTATTGCTCTCTAGCGCTGGTAAGCCTCCACAGTAGGAATGGTAACTGACGATTTCCCCGCCTTCCTTTTTTACCCTGTCAATCACATTCATTGCTGCCATATGGTCGATCCCTGGGTCGACGCCCACTTCATTAAGAAAAATGAGCCCCCTCCTCTTGGCCTCGGCATCCAGTGCCCGCATTTCTTCCTTTACGTAAGAGGCAGTAACAAGGTGTTTATTGAAATTGATGCAAATGGAAGCAACAGTCGGATGGAAAACCCAGGGCAACATAGACACAACTATGTCTGTGTTTGATATCACCTTAGCCAATTTTTCTTTATCATTGACATCTAGCGCTAAGGCTCTGCCTCGGGGATGGTTTTTTACGAGGTCTTGGGCCTTATTAATAAATTGATCGGCGACAGTAACTTGCAGGTCAGTTTGATCAAGAAGGTAACGAACCAAGGGGGGGGTCACCAAGCCAGCCCCAAGCACTAAGATTTGTTTCATGGGACCTTCCTCCAATATGATTAAATATCAAAGGGGCATCGTAATCCAAAAGGCACCTTATAGATCCTTGATAAATTCTTCTCCCTGTGCCACCAATTCCTCATAGTTCTCAGGCGCCTGAAGATTGTTGACAAGATCGGAAGCATACTTCCTCAACAAATCTCCGGCCTTAGGTTGCCCTTTGCTTTGCCATTGCTCAAGGGTGAGAATCGGCCAGAACTCAGTTGCATAATCGGCTTCATGGCAATATTTCAAGGTCAACTCAGTACCCAGATAATTTCCCGCCGGTCCAACTGAGGCAATCTCCTCTAACCCTACGGAGCCCTCATCAAGCTTAAAACCATCAACAAATTCACGTACTCGCTGGATAACGTAATCCGCATACACTACAGTGGAGGGAGAAAAAGCAAGAGACTCAAAATTCCCTCCTACAAAGGGGGCTAGCCCCGCCTTGCCTAGACAACTTGCAAGATGGTTCATCCATAAGGTACCACTTGCAAGCAAATCAGGGCCCCATCCTGTACCACTTCCGGACGTGCCTGCGTGGGGTAATTCGTAATGAGCCATCATCTCTGCGCAAGCAAGATTTAACAGTATACTCTTTGGAGAATACCTGCTTACCATACATTGCATATCAAAAGCCGCAGGTAAGCTTCCGAGGATCACTGGGGCGCCAGGTTTAAGTAATTGGGCAAAAACCAATCCCGCCAACAATTCTGCATTGAGCACAGCGATAGTGCCAGCAGGCGTTATAGGAGCAGAGGCCCCAGACATTCCATAATTACTAAAAATAAGTGGCAACCCTCTTTCGATAGTGATTGCCATCATGTCCGTTGTCTCTTCATTAAGAACGAGTGGAGTAATGGGATTGAAATAGGGAATTACAAATGGGTGAGTATAAAAGTGATCGAAAAGGGCTTCAATTAGATCGAGAACCCTTTCAAAAAGCTGAGTGTTTGAAACCAAAAGAACAATTGGTTTGATAGTGTTGGTTACAAGCTCAAGGGTTGCATATAAGTCCGCAGTCTCTGCTGGAAAATCCTGTACTATACCCGGCGTGGAAACGAGATCGAAACTTTTCAATATCTGTCCCAATCTAGCTGCGATCACCATGTGCTTTCTTTTGAAAGGTTCAACATTATCTGTGAGAGGATCTTGATAAAAAAGATTAGTGACACCAACACCAAACCGGGTCGGATTTTCGTCTGGATTACCGATTCGGAAAGCAAAGCAGCCCTTGCGATCATATACGTCAATGGTCGAAGGGGCCTGTTTGATGGCCGTTTCTACCAGTTCGGGGCGAATATAGGCTCTTTGATCCTTGAGAGAAACTCCGTCAGATTGGGCAAAGACCTGCCTCGCCTTCTTGGAATCGACCCGCACCCCTACTGTGGACAAGATCTTCAAAGAATATTCATGCACTCGATCGATTTGATCACCGGTGAACACAGTTATAGCAGGCATAACCTTGCTCATATCGATGCCCCCAATCAAAAAAATTCAGGCAAGCTGCTAAATTGAGGCTTGCGGAATAGCAATACATATGTTACTACTACAGTAATAACATATATAACTTGCTCTTGCTTGTCAAGAATTTTTGGGATAGCCAGCTCGCTCGTGAGCATGCCATCTTGTTCCTTGACATTTGAGGATAAGTCTTTTTATGCTTCTTGCGCTGAATCGATATTGACCCCTTCGTAACATTTTGTCTGATTTATCACTCCTTGCGGCCCCACCAATACCGTTCCAGCGGGCGCAAGGAGTCGCACTTTTGTTCATCAGCAGTAACTGAGGGAAAATGATTATGAAATATGCACTTCGAATGTCTCGCATGCAAACAGAAACAGCTAATGCATTTGAAATTTATGACCGTGCACAGGCGCTTGAAAAACAGGGACGAGAAATAATCCACCTGGAAATTGGTGAACCTGACTTCCCCACCCCTAAACATATCTGTGAAGCTGCGATTGAGGCGATCAACCAAGGCTATACCCATTATTCCTCAGGTTCGGGAATGATGGAGGCCCGGGAGGCTATTGCTGATTTTGTCTGTCGAGACAAGGGTATCCAAGTAACGCCAGAGCAGCTAATTATCACTCCAGGGGGAAAGCCTGCTGTTTTTTTTACAATTTGCATTTGTGCTGATGCTGGTGATGAAGTAATTATCCCTGACCCAGGGTTTCCGCCCTATGAGGCAATGGTTCTATTTGCCGGGGCCAAACCGGTTCACTTGCCTTTACACGAACATAGAGACTTCAGCTTCGATGTTGAGCAACTTCGCCAACTCGTAACTCCCAGGACAAAGCTTATCCTTCTCAATTCTCCGCATAATCCTACAGGCGCCATGTTGACCCATAAAGATCTAGAGTTCATTGCTGAGCTTGCACGTGAAAAAGATTTCTTTGTTCTTTCCGATGAAGTATACGCTAAAATTGTTTACGAAGAGTCCTTTACCTCCATCGCCACCCTACCTGGTATGGCAGAAAGGACCATTATTGTAGACAGTTTTTCAAAGGCCTATGCCATGACAGGGTGGCGCCTGGGATACGCTGTTGCTCCCCGACAGGCCGCTGATCACATCGGCACTCTTATGGTAAACAGCAATTCGTGTACAGCGACTTTTACTCAAATCGCGGGCATTGAAGCGGTAAAAGGACCAAAGGATTTCCAGATTCAAATGGTGGCCGAACTGCGCAAGAGGCGAGATCTTTTGGTAGAGGGAATAAATAAGATTCCGGGGATAAGTTGCTGCGTGCCCAAAGGAGCATTTTATGTTTTTGCAAATATTTCCGAACTTGGGATGGATTCAGTGCTTTTCTCCAATCGCCTGCTTGATGAGGCTGGTGTGGCAACTATGCCTGGCGTTTCATTTGGCAAGTATGGAGAAGGATTTGTGCGTTTATCCTACGCAGCATCTATGGACAAAATCCACAAGGCATTGGAACGTATTGAGAAATTTGCAAACAAAATCCCCCGATGAGATTGCAATTATAGGGACACCAAGCTCCCCCTCGCCAAATAGAGTCGACTAAATAGCTCGCACGAGCAACTGACTAGACGCCCTTTTTTGGAATTTTTTGGAATTCGTAAATTTTATGCCCCTGCTATCTTTCTAATACCTGCCAGTTTGGCACCAATGCCTATGGCCAAAAAGGTAGTGAATATCATGACCGTCGAAACCGCCGCGACAATCGGGCTCACTTCATACTTCAATGAATTCCATATTTGAACCGGCATGGTTATCGTATCAGGACAGGTAAGGAAAAGGGCAATGTTAAACTCACCAAACGAAGTAATAAAAGAGAAAATCATGGCTATGAAAACACCTATCCGAATCCTCGGTAAGGTTATAAGGAAAAAGGTCTTGATAGGTCCTGCCCCAAGATCTCTCGCGGCATCCTCCACATTAAAATCATAACCAGCAAGAACCCCCTGGACGAGGAGGAAAACCGTTGGAATCGCCCAAAGGCAGTGCCCTGCCACAACAGATGTAATTGTCCCTGCGAGCCCTATCTTATGAACAAACATCAACAGAGAGATACCGATGATAATGCCCGGTACCAAGAAGGGAATCATGATAATAAGATTTACAGCATTTCTTCCCCGGAAATTTCTCTTCATGTAGCCGAGGGCTGCCAAAACACCAAAGGCTGTCGAGACCAGCATAGTGGGTATGGCGATTTCCAGGCTATTCTTGAAAACCATAATCCACATGTAGTCTCCAAAAAAGGCCTTATACCATCTAAGGGAAAAGCCTGAAGGGGGGAACATAATAAATTCCCCTTTGTTAAAGGAAACCACAATCGTTATCAGTATAGGTGCCAGCAAATAGAGAAGTACGACAATGGTGCATAGAGCCAGCAAAAGGGTTGGCAAATCAAACCGCTTATTTCTTTTCTCTTTTTCAAGTTTCATTCTTTCAACCCACTACCTCATGTATTTGGCCCCCTTCTGGGAGAGCATGTTGCTCAGAAAAAGCACAATAACGCTTATGCTAAATAATATAAACGCGATACTGGCCCCAAATGGCCAGTTTAAATTTGTCAGAATCTGATCAGCAACCTCGATAGAAATCGTCCTTAGAGCTGAGGAGCCAAGGAGAGATGGCACTGCATACTCTCCGAATGACCAGACAAAAGCAAAAAGAGCAGCAATGGCTATACCAGGAATGCTGAGTTTGAAAGTGACTTCATAGAAACTCTTGAATCGGCCTGCACCTAAATCCCGGGCTGCTTCTATAATAGACCAGTTGATGCCCTCCATTACACTTATGAGCACTAGAAGAACCCAGGGGAATACCACATCTAGCAAACCTATAACTACAGAAAAAGAACAAAAGACCATGGATAAAGGTCGATGGGTAATTCCAATGCCCAGAAGAATGGTATTTATGAAACCCTTTTCACCCAGAATAACAAACCACCCGTAAATCTGAACAATGAGATTTGTCCACAAAGGAATAATAATTATCAAAAGGTAGATAATCTTTTTTATCCCGGATGATCTCACTATGTAATAGGCTACAGGATAGCCTACAATTATGGATATACTAGTGACAAAAAAGGCGATCTTTAACGTATAAAGAATAATGTCTATATAATAAGGGTCTGTTAAGAATTTAATATACCATTCAAACGAAAAGGCTGGCTTAAAAACACCCATACTGACGAAATGGTAAAAACTCACTCTCAGCAGTGCTATAATTGGGATGAAGAAAAAGAAAACAACTGTAAAGACGGCCGGAAGAAATATTAAGAAAGATCTGTTTTTTCGATAGATTTCAAAAAGTTTTTCTGCCCATTTATGTTTTCTATGGCTCTGCACTGCGGCACTCCTTTACATTTCACTGCATGCTATGCTGGAAGGATAAGACAATTTTTTGGATCTATTTCTAGGAAAATAGTCTCAGATTGTTTATGTCTCTCTTCCACATGGCCCATCCCCACACGATCCACGGCAAGAACGCTATTGCCATATTCAATGTGAAACCTTTGTGTAGCACCCAAGAAGGTGATATCAACTATTTTCCCTTCCAAAAGATTATTGGTTGTAACTGGTTTTTGCTTATGAATCTTTATGTGCTCTGGTCTAATGCCTATGATCACTGTTCCTGATATCTCTTTGTCCCCAGCATATGTGGCCCTTAGC
>QMLZ01000040.1 GCA_003646995.1 Deltaproteobacteria bacterium
ATCCCCAAGATGATTGACATAGAACTCAGGCTTGCAGATGACTTGCAGGTGATCAACGCCGACCCGGCACAACTGGAGCAGGTAATGATGAACCTATGCCTTAATGCCAGGGACGCAATGCCAGAAGGAGGCAAGCTTACAATTGAGACAGAAAACGTGGTTCTGGATCATGAATATTGCAAGGAACATCTGGGCTCTAGGACCGGCCGCTATGTGATGCTCAGCATATCCGACACGGGCCACGGCATGGACAGGGACACCCTGGAGCACATATTCGAGCCTTTTTTTACCACCAAAGAGGTCGGAAAAGGTACCGGGCTGGGGCTGGCCATGGTCTACGGGATAGTAAAAAGCCACGAAGGCTACATCACTTGTTACAGTGAACCTGGAATCGGCACCACTTTCAAGATATATCTCCCTGTCATTGAGGCCACGGCTGAAGGGTCGGTTGAGACAAGAGAGGAACATTTGGGTTCGCTCAGGGGAAAGGGCGAAACAATCCTTCTGGTGGATGACGAAGAGGCACTCCGGGAGCTTGGAAAAAGAATTTTGGAGGAATTCGGCTATGAAGTCATTCTGGCCCAGGACGGGGAAAGTGCATTGGAAATTTATCAGGCCCGCGGGCAAGACATTTCTCTTGTTGTCCTCGACCTGATCATGCCGGGGATGGGAGGTAGACACTGCCTGGGTAAGTTGCTCGAGGTAAATCCTAGTGCAAAGATTCTCATAGCAAGCGGTTATGCGCTAAACGGAGAAACCAAGAAAGTGATAGATGCGGGAGCCAGGGGATTTGTAAAAAAACCTTATGAAATAAAACAGTTCCTCCGCACCGTCCGCGAAGCCCTTGACTCGGAATGACAAGTCCGATCCCTTTCAAAATGACCTAACCCTTAAATACCTGTCAGGCTTGAGCCTGGCAAAAATGGTGGCGCCCGGGCAGGGGGCTACTAGCTTTTCCTTGAATTCCTGGCCTAGTACCTGGAACAGCTCAACACAGCAGGAGCACAAGTGTGCACTGCGGTCAATGGAGTAGGGAATAATACCGGATTCGTTCCGAACATAAAAGCTCGGGTCAATGAAATTGAAATGGTTTGCTGTGTGAGATAGGTACAAAAAGTCATAGTCATTTACATCAGAGCCCAGTCTTCTTGCCCACCTGAGGTAAATCCGTTTTTCCAGGTCTTCCACAGTGAGCCAGTCTTTGGGAAGCCTTTGCCTCAGCTCCGGGTTTCCAACCAATTCCTCCTTGTCCCTAATCGAGGCCAATCTCGGTGGCACAAAGTCTGATTCCGTAATTATAGCGGCCTTCCTTTCCTCGTACCCCGGCAGGTCAAAAGAACTCACTATTAGATACAGCCCGTTCTTGCTACTTTCGCGGTACCACCCCCCTTGACGGTAACATGTCTCTGACCAAACTCGCGGCGGCACACTGGCAATCTTGTTTATGCGGTCAAGGGGTGTGCACATAATCCCCTTTGCGGTCTTTAGTTTCATTCCCTGGCCTGCAAGCCTCTGCCTCAGGCCCTCCTCTTCTTTGGAACTCATCCAGTAAATATGTTTTTCGTAGGGTTTATCCTTGTTATCCACCATCCCTCACAGCAGGGCTCGTACGTGCTGGCAGCTTGCCGGCCCCATCCTCCTTTTTGATATTTCCATTGATTCCTTATATCATATATGACATATTTGCTTGAATTTTAAAAGGGCACGGACAATGGACAAATTTTTTAATGTTAAAACAACAGAAGAGGTACTTGAAATAATCAGGGGCTTTGGCCCCCTTGATCACGAAAGCGTTTCCATTGAGCGGGCCACGGGTCGTGTACTGGCAGCAGACTTGATCTCTCCCGAGGACCTCCCATCATTTCCCCGCTCTTCAATGGATGGATATGCAGTGCGGGCCAAAGACACATTCGGCGCCACTGAGAGCCTCCCCGCCCTAGTGGAGGTCAAGGGCGAGGTCTTAATGGGTAAGCGGCCTACTGTCAAGTTAGGACAAGGGGAAGCAGCTAGAATTTCCACAGGTGGAATGTTGCCGGACGGAGCCGATGCGGTTGTAATGATCGAGTATTGCCATAGCCTAGATGAAAACACTATTGAAGTTGCCAAGGCGGTTTCTCCTCTGGAAAATGTTATTTCACCCGGCGATGACGTCAGGCAAGGCCAGGTGCTACTGCAAAAGGGACACAGGCTCAGACCTCAAGATATTGGGCTTTGTGCGGCACTGGGAATCTCGCATGTTACCGTGACAAGGAGACCAAGGATAGCGATAATATCCACCGGCGACGAGGTTGTGGATATCAGTACCACCCCTGAACCCGGACAGGTACGCGACGTAAACAGGTACTCCCTGACCGGCTTTTGTACAAGCCTCGGAGCCGTTGCTCAGCCGTTAGGCCGGTGCAAGGATGATTTCGACCAACTGAAAAGTAAAATTGCAGAAGGCCTTAGGCAATCAGACAGCGTATGGATATCTGGTGGCAGTTCAGTAGGCACCAGGGATTTGACCCTGAAGGTTTTTGAAAGCTTTGAAAAGTTTCATCTCCTGGTTCATGGAATATCCATCAGTCCGGGGAAGCCCACCATTATTGGGAAGGTTGGAGAAAAGGCCATTATCGGCCTACCCGGTCACATAAGCTCTGCCCTTGTTGTGGCCGAAATCTTTCTTACTGAGCTTATTGATAATCTTTCGGGCATCACAGACAAAAAAAGCTTCAGCTTGCACGTCGTTAAGGCGAAGATGGGACGCAATGTGGAGTCCAAGCCCGGAAGAGATGACTATATACGTGTAAAACTAGTCTCTGACGGAAATGATCTCATCGCAGAACCAATTTTTGGAAAGTCCGCCCTGATCTCCCCGTTGGTGGAAGGCGACGGCCTGGTCAGGATACACAGGAACAAAGAAGGCCTTTACCAGGGGGAAGAGGTGGAAGTGAGAATATTTGGCGGCCCAAGGCCTTAGGTGTGAAGGGATGAAAAGAAGAAAAGTCTACCTAGCAATGAAAAGCCTTCATGAGGCAAGGGAGCTGTTCTTTTCTAGAGTGGCTCACCGCAGAACTACACCCCAAGCAATTGACACCAATGATGCCCTTGGCCGGGTAACTGCGGAGCCTGTGTTTGCCAAGCTCTCTTCCCCCACATACCATTCGGCTGCTATGGATGGCATTGCAGTAAAATCTGTCACCACCTACGGGACCTCAGAAAGAAGGCCCAAGATCCTGCGGATCAGAGAGGATGCCCTGTGGGTGAACACTGGCCAGCCCCTTCCACAGGGTTTTGATGCGGTTATTATGGTGGAGAAGCTGCACCAGTTAGATGATGATCAGGTCGAGATAAGGGCCCCTGCCTATCCATGGCAAAATGTGAGGAAAGTTGGAGAGGACATCATTGCCAGCCAATTACTGTTACCTCAAAATCACCGCATAAGAGCCATTGATATCGGCGCCCTGTTAAGTGGTGGAATCTTTTCCATAAAGGTCTGGACACCACCGAAGGTGGCCATAATCCCCAGCGGATCCGAGCTGGTGGACTACAGGGATGTTAGGGACGGCAGGAAATTGGAGCCCGGGGAGATACTGGAGTCCAATTCGAGCGTTCTGGCTGCCATGGTAAGAGAAAACAGGGGACTGCCCGTGGTTTACGAGCTGGTCCCCGATGAACCTTCGAGAATAAAGGAAGCTTTAAAAAAGGCGGTGAAGTCTGATGCAGACATTATCATAGTTAATGCGGGTTCCTCTGCAGGGACAAAGGACTACACGGCAGATGCCATTGAAGAACTGGGAGAGGTTTTGGTTCACGGTGTAGCCATGATGCCCGGCAAGCCAACGATTCTGGGACTCATTGAAGACAAACCAGTGGTAGGAAATCCAGGATATTCGGTCTCATCCGCCCTTTCTTTCGACCAGTTTGTAAAGCCCCTCCTTTACTCGATGCAAGGCATAGAGCCCCCTGAGCCCAAGAGGATCCGTGTGCGTCCTACCAGAGACATCCCCTCAAAGCTGGGTATTGAGGAATTCCTCAGGGTGAGCATTGGTAAGGTTGGTGAACGTTACGTTGCAACACCTCTTGCAAGGGCGGCAGGCTCCATAACCACCCTTACCCGTGCTGAAGGCATAATCAGGATACCCGAGCTGTCTGAAGGAATTTCCCAAGAAGAAGAAGTGGAAGCAGAACTCTTGGTAAAGGAGAAAGACCTTCTAAACACGGTGGTCTTTATTGGCAGTCATGACATGACAATTGACATCATTGCTGACGAAATCCGCGGACTGGGTAAGGGTATTCGTATTTCTTCCTCCAACGTGGGCAGCCTCGGCGGACTATTGGCCCTGAGGAAACGAACATGTCACCTCTGCGGGTCCCACCTGCTGGATACTCAGACTGGAGAATATAACCTTTCTTATATCCGGAAATATCTTAAAGGTTTACCAGTAGCTGTGTTTCACCTTGTTAAAAGACAACAAGGCCTAATTGTTGCAAAGGGAAATCCCAAACGAATCCAGGGACTTGAAGATCTAGCCAGGGAGGATGTTAGTTTTGTAAATCGCCAGCCCGGATCCGGCACAAGAGTACTTCTTGATTTCAAGTTAGAACAGGCGGGAATCGATCCTCGAGGCATCAGGGGATATGACCATGAGGAATTTACTCACATGGCCGTGGCCGTGGATGTGGTTAGTGGGGCGGCGGATTGCGGCATGGGGATTTACGCGGCTGCAAAGGCCCTTGATCTTGACTTCATTCCCATTGAATCGGAACAGTATGACCTTGTAATTCCATTGGAATTATTGGATCAGCCCAATATTCAAGCCGTGCTAGAGAGGGTTCGATCAGAGCCATTCCGCAAAAGAGTAAAGTCACTCGGGGGATATGATCCCTCAAAAAGCGGTGAACTTTTCGCCGAGGTGACTTAGGGGGGATATTCCATGGGTACCTTGAAGCTCAGGTCGAGGCAGTGGATCGTTGACGAAAATGACAATATTATCATGGGCGAAGGGAGGAGCCAGATTCTTGAAACCATAGATAAAACGGGTTCTATCAACAAAACCGCCAAGATAATGAAGATGTCTTACAAGGGCGTGTGGAGCAAGATAAAGGCCACTGAAGACCATCTAGGGGCCAAGGTTGTCATAGCGGACCGAAAGCAGGGAACCCGTCTCACGCCAGAGGGAAAGGAGCTTCTGGAAAAATACCGGATTTTCAAGAAAAGATGTTTGGAAGAAGAAGAAAAGATATTCAAGAGCATCTTCAGTAGCTATTGAGGAGGGAGTTGGATGTATGGAAGGAAACAAAATGGACCCACCGGTTATTTGCATAGTGGGCAGCTCAGGTGCAGGTAAGACCACTCTGTTGGAAAAGCTTATCCCCGAGTTGACGCGATGGGGACTGAAGGTGGGCACAATAAAGCACGATGTGCACGGTTTTGAAATTGATAAGCCGGGCAAGGACAGTTACAGGCTTAAACATTCCGGTGCGGTGCTCAGCATTATCTCTTCACCGGCCAGGGTGGCCGTGGTCATGGACACCGAGCACGACCTCGGTCTTGCAGAGCTTCTGCCCTTTTATTCAGGGGTGGACATTGTGTTGACAGAAGGCTATAAACGTGAAAACTATCCAAAGATAGAGGTCTTCCGCAAAGAGGTGCATCCGGAACCCTTATGTTTGGGGGACAGCAACCTGATCGCCATGGTTACTGATGAGCCGCTTAATCTGGGCATACCCAGATTCGGCCCCCATCAGGTCAATGACCTAGCTGACTTTTTGATGGCCCAATTCTTGGAACAAAAAAACAGGCCCCGGGAGTGATTTACATGGCACCCGATTGCAGGTGGTTGGTAATCCCGTAATGGCTGGTAACTTGCATGTGGGTCGTATTAATAAACGAGAGCGGAGATTTCCATGCATTTGTTTCCCATTGATACCATTGTCATAGGATATTCACTGGAAAAGGCATTTGGGCACGACATTATCCAAATGGTTATACATGCCGGGCTGATGGTGAAATTCGTACTACTCATCTTGCTGGGTTTTTCCATCACTTCCTGGGCTATAATTCTTATGAAAATCAGGCTGTTTAAGAAGGCAAGGACAGAGACAGAGGAATTCCTGGACCTATTTTGGGAAAGCCAGGATATGAAAGAGATTTACAGGGCCTCTGAAGAACTCGTCTACAGCCCGGTTGCTCGCCTGTTCAGGGCCGGCTATGCTGAATTTCGCAAAATCCGAAAAATCCAGGCAGCGGGAACATCAGGGGCGACGGCTCCCACTGCTGCAACAGACCTGGGCTTGGGAAGAAGCGGAAAGGTGGTGATGGATAACCTGGAGCGCTCTTTGCGCAAGGCCATTGTCGATCAGGTCAGCCGGCTCGAGAGCGCTCTCAGCTTTTTGGCCACGACCGGTAACACTGCACCTTTCATTGGGCTCTTTGGTACCGTTTGGGGTATCATGGAATCTTTCAGGGGAATAGGAATGAGGGGATCGGCAAGTCTTGCGGTAGTGGCCCCGGGTATCTCGGAGGCTCTTATTGCAACGGCCGCCGGGCTGGCAGCCGCAATCCCGGCCGTAGTTGCGTTTAATTACTTCAGCAACAGGGTTACAGAATTGAGTGCAAACATGGAAATCTTTTCCTCTGATTTTTTGAGTATCATCGAACGAAGGCTGTTCAGGGGGCAGGTAAAGTCCACATGATTGGGCAAAGAAACGGCAAAAGGTATATGTCTGACATAAACGTCACGCCTCTGGTGGACGTAATGCTTGTGCTGCTTATCATCTTTATGGTGACGGCACCAATGATGATGCAAGGTGTAAAGGTAAACCTGCCCAAGACTGTATCCAAAAACATAAAAACATCAGAGGAACCACTTATCCTCACCATTACCCGTAACAAAGAAATATTTCTTGAAAGTCGCAAACTTTCCTTGGAAGGGCTTGATGTTAAGATCGCCAAGATATTTGAAAATCGCCGTGAAAAAGAGGTTTTGCTTAGAGCCGACAAGGATGTACCATACGGCTTTGTAATCAAGGTGATGGCCAAGGTTAAGAAAGGAGGAATCAATAAGCTGGGAATGGTGACCGAGCCCCTTGAATAGCCCTTTCTATATCCTAACCTGGTTTATAAGCGCGGGTGGAAATGCAACCTAATTGGAAAAAGATGTTTCTCCTCTCTTTCCTTATTCATCTGGGGGTCTTTTCCTTAGTACTTTTTGTCCCTGAGACCGCCCCCACGAGGTCTTTAAAGGGGGTAATATACGAGGTAAATCTTGTGGAGCTTCCCAAGACAAGGGCTCCCGGGAAAAACACAGGAAAGGCAAAAACCTCGGCCAAGGCGAAGAAGGGCGTGCTGGTCAGAAAGAGGAGGCCCGAGGTGAAAAGAATCGGCAAGATAAGGGCCAAAGAAAAGCCAGTGGTCATAGCAAAAAAGGTCGTCAAGCGTAAAAAGAAACAGGGAAAGAAGACTCAAACCTCACCGGACAAGGTGCTGAAGGAAGCCCTTGCCAAGGTGGAGAAAAAGCTGGAAACGCAGGAGAAAAAGGAGAAGGAGGAAAGACATATTGAAGAAGCGATCTCTCGAATAAAAGAAGGCGTAAAAGAGGAAGCAGGGGCCCTAGGGAGCGGCCCTGTGACGGGTCTTAGGATTCAAATTTACAAGGCAGAGGTGGAAAGCAGGATCAAAGGCAACTGGGCCTATCCCGCAGGCCTTGCCAGTCCTACCAAGCGGCAAGAGCTGGAGGCCATCGTGATTTTAACTGTACTTCGGGATGGAACGATATCAAAGTTTGATTTCAAGAAGCGCTCAGGCGATCCCATTTTCGATGAATCCGTTGCCAGAGCCATAGAGCGGTCCAATCCTTTGCCACCTTTCCCCGAGGGGTTCCTGAAAAACTCAGAAGAGATCGAAATAAACTTCAATCTGCGCGAACTGGAAACTGCATAACACGATCCGGAAGGACAAGCTCAAGGGCGCCATGTCAGCGCCCACCATCGCACAAGAGGGATATGAATGAAAAATAGACTTTCTTTTATTTGCTTTGCTTTGTTGGCGATTGTCCTTGTTTCCTCGCCAGCAATGGCCAGGATCTACATAGATATCAATGCTCCTTCAATAAACAAGTTCAAGGTGGCAGTACCCGATTTTCATAACCTAGGGCAATCTCATAAGCATCCTGAATTGGGCAGAAAATTTGCTGACGCCATAAGCCATGATCTCGACCTTAGCGGTTACTTTTCCCCCATTGATAGAAAGGCCTTCTTGGAAGAAGAAAACGAGGGCATCACCCTTGAAGAGATTAACTTCAAGAACTGGTCCGTCATCGGTGCTGAATTGCTTGTCAAGGGAGGCTATACCGTTGTTGGAAACCATGTGGAAGTCGTTGCTAGACTGTTTGACCCGTACTGGGGCAAGCAAATTATGGGTAAACGGTTCCTCGGCCTCATAAGCAATTACAGATGGTTGGCCCACAGGCTAAGCAACGAGATAATAAAGGTCCTCACAGGGCAAGACGGCATGTTTCTTACCCGAATCGCTTACGTAGACAGTGCCACCGGGCACAAGGAAATTCGGATATCTGACTATGACGGGTACAACTCGAAGCCCATTACCACCGACAACAGTATAGCACTGTCACCACGGCTTTCCCCTGATGGAACCCGCATCCTTTATACGTCGTACAAAGAAGGAAGACCAAAGCTTTATCTAAAAGATCTCCGCTCGGGCCTAACCCGGGTTCTTTCTCAGAGAAAGGGTCTCAATATCGGAGCAGCTTGGACACCAGATGGTAAGGCCATAGCCCTCACATTGAGCATAAAGGGCAACCCTGACATATTTCTTATCGATCTTAACGGCAGGATATTGAAAAGGCTGACGTCCAATTGGGGTATTGATGTTTCGCCTGCCTTTTCTCCAGATGGCAAAATGATGGCGTTTGTATCAAACAGGTCCGGCTCTCCCCAGATCTATATAAAGGATTTGAAAACGGGGAATAGCAGGAGGTTGACCTTTGATGGCAGTTATAACACCTCTCCCTCCTGGTCAAAGCTCAATAGAATTGTTTACACCTCCATGAACCATGGCTCTTTTGATATATTCACCATGGACCCAGAAGGAGGGGAGCCGGTTCAGCTTACAGAGAACGTTGGGAACAACGAGGATCCGTGCTGGTCTCCAGACGGTAGGTACATCGTGTTCAGTTCCAACCGGTTGGGGCCGTATCACCTGTATATAATGACAGCAAACGGCCAAAACCAGCGAAGGATATCGCCTCGGAAAGGTGAACAGACATCCCCATCATGGGGTCCTTCGGCCTTAGGAACCAAGTACTAGGATTGACCCTATTCGCGGCATTTGACTAACTCCTTGAAATAAACTTTCTACCGTGATAAAAAACCAGTGAAAACAATTTTCCTTGCAAATACCTGCCAGTATGTTAGTAGATGTTAGCTATACTCGTTAAGGGGGTTATTTAGTTTTATCAATTCAACGTGTAAAGTATTGCAGGCGGTAACCAACAATCTTAGGAGGTGCGGAAGATATGAGAAATAGAGCAAAGACGATCATGTTGGCCTTGGCCCTAGCAGTGGCTTGTATATTTGCAATGACATCTTGTGCCAAGAAGCAGGTCAAGGTTTATGAAAGCGCAGAACCAGGCACCAAGCAGCCGGCTGGAAAGGCGGCCGAGGAAGGACAGGCGGCCCCAAAGAAAGTGGAAACAGGGGTTTCTCCTGAGTACCAAAAGGCTGAGGCTGAACGCCAGGCCAAGCTCAAGGAGCTAGCTGAAAAACAAAAGCTGTTGGACGAGATCAGGGAATTTGAGAATGAAAAGATTTACTTTGACTTTGACAAGTCCGACTTGAAACCTGAAGCCAGGGCCATCCTGAGGAAAAAGGCCGACTGGCTGCTCAAGCATCCGGAATATAGGGTTCAAATTGCCGGGAACTGTGACGAAAGAGGGACCATTGAATATAACCTGGCCTTGGGTCAGCGCCGTGCAGACGCGGCAAAGAAGTTCCTTGTTGCCCTTGGAGTGGATGAAGCCAGGATTACGACCATCAGCTATGGTGAGGAACGTCCTGTTGACCCCAGGCACAACGAAGAGGCCTGGGCAAAGAATAGGCGCGACGAGTTTAAGTTGATAAGGTAAATAAACTGGATAAGCAGCAACAAATGAAAAGCTGCAGTACCGATTGACAAATGATTGTGGGCCGAACTTCCAAGGAGGTTCGGCCTACGATTTTAAGGAGGCCTTGGGTATGCACGGTCAAAAAACAGCCAAATACCATTTACTACTGGTCGGCCTACCTTTCTTCATGGCCATTGCACTCACTCTTTCATCATGTACCATGGTAACCAAGCAGGATCTTCTTGCGTTAAACGATCGCTTGGTTACCTTGAATGAAAGGGTAAACAAGCTGGAAGACAAGATTGACAAGAGTTTATCGGAGGACGTGGATTCCAGGATAGAGCCTATTCGCACAAATCAGGCGGAGCTCGTTGCCGAGCTGGACAAGGTAAAGGAAAGCATGCAGGGTCTTTCGGGCAAGGTGGAGGAAAACAGCCTTCTTATAAGGCGTCTAGTTGAAAAGGACACTACAGGCCAAGACATCATGAAGGCCGAGGTTGTTAAACTGGCAAAGCGGGTAGAAACCCTTGAATCGGAAATGCTGGTAGTAGAACGGACTCTTGGTATTCAAAAAATACCGGAAGCAGGGGCGGAAAAGCCCACCATGCCCGGGGCTGCTCCCTCTGAAGCCACAGTACCAGGGCCACAACCGGCTGTCACCACAGAGCAGCAGGCCTACGAAAAAGGTGTAAACCTGTTCAAAGACGGCAAATACCAGGGGGCTATCGCAGTTTTCCAAGACTTCCTAAAAAAATATCCCACCTCTGATCTGGCTGACAATGCACAGTTCTGGATAGGTGAAAGTTACATGGCCATGAAGCAGTACGAGAAGGCCATCCTAGCCTTCCAGGAAGTAATCAAAAAATATCCAGACGGCAATAAGGTGCCAAATGCCATGTTAAAGCAGGCGCTTGCATTTTATGCCATAAAGGACAAGGTAAGCGCGAGGCTCATACTGAAAAAAGTCATTAGAAAATATCCCAATTCACCGGAGGCCAGGATAGCAAAAGCCAAGTTGAAATCGATAATGTAGGGTTACCGAGGCAATACGCTCTTGCTAAGCGCCGACATGATGTCCCTTCTGCTGATGACTCCTAACAGAAGGGGAGAGTCCTTACCGTCTGTTACGGGTAGCAGCGCGTAGTCCCTTGCACTGATGGTCTTCAATGCTGTGAGAAGAGTATCATCTTCCCTTACTGTTACCACATTCTTGGTTGCAATGTCCCTTGCCGTTGTCTCAGGCGGCAATTCCCTTTCCATTGCACTCACAACGTCGGACAAAGAAATAATACCTACCAGCTCCCCCGCAGGATTAACCACAGGAAAGCTATTGAATTTCTTTTCGAATATGAAATCCTTTAACCTCTCCAGCGGCATATCCTCAAGCACCGTCTCAACATTGGTGGTCATGGCATTCTTGACAAGTAGTGATTGAAGGTGGGCCAGTTCCATTGGAGGTCTTCTTTCTTCTTCAGCCACCATACCGGCCTTTATCTCCTTGATCCGATCATTGTAAGCCTGGATAACCTCCCTTCTGTCAAGCATGCCCAGCAACTGCCGCGGGTTGTCATCCCTCACCACAGGTATCTGGTTGAGGTTCCTTATGGTGAATTTTCTCAGCGCCTCGTTAAGGTCATCAGAAGGGGTGAGATAGATGATGTCTGTGTTGGCGATATCCTTCATTAACACAAGATTCCCTATTTCTTCGTCAAAAAGAATACCCCGCACATCATTAGTTGAAAAGATTCCGGTAAAATTGCCGTCTCGATCCACCACGGGGAAATATTGCTGCTCTACTGCAGAGAATATCTCGCGAAATTGGTTGAAGGTCATTTCTTCCGGGATAAGTTGCACACGTTTAAGGTGCGGCAGAAGGTCCCCGACCTTGATGGCTCCAAGGACGTCAACAAAAAACTCGCCCCTGTGCGCCCGCGAGGCGAGCCTGTTTTGTACTTGTCTAATGTATATGGTCCATCTACGCGAAACAAGGTAGGCAAGGCTGCAAACCAGCATGCTGGGAAGTAACAGATGGTAGGAGTTGGTCATCTCGCTTACAAAGATAATAGTACTAATGGGAGCGTTGGATACTGCGGCGAAAAAGCCAGCCATCCCTACAACCACGAAAGCCCCTGGATATACAACAACACCGGGTAAAAGATGGTTGAACACCCTGCCCACCGCACCCCCAAGTGCTCCTCCGATCACTACCGACGGACCAAAGACTCCACCGCTGCCGCCAGACCCTATGGAAAAGGAAGTGGTGAAAATCTTTCCCAGTGCTAGGCCTATCAGAAACAGCGTCGGAAGTTGGTTGTCCAAGGCCATTTGGGCGTATCCGTAACCAAAAGCCAAGGTTTGAGGAAGAAAAAAGCCTATTATCCCGGTAACAAGACCTCCTATTGCAGGCTTAACATGATTGGGGATGGGTATTCTCTTGAAAAGGGCATGCACACCATAGAAAGACTTAACATAGAGGATCCCTGCTCCCACGAGCACGAAAGACAGAACAGTGTACGGCCCTAGCTCCCAGGGATTTTGAAATATGAAATCCTGGGAGTTGAATAGCGACCCCCATCCGAAGAACAGGCAAAAAACACAATAGGCGACCACAGAGGAAATACCTGCGGGAATTATTACCTCTGCCTCAAACTCGGGATCCTTATAAAGCACCTCCGCGGCAAACAGTGCTCCCGCAAGGGGAGCCCGGAATATGCTGCCTATTCCCGCACCCATACCCGCAGCAAGCATTATCCTTCTTTCCCTCTCCGGAAATTTCAATGTAGTGGCAAGGAAAGAGCCAAAGCCAGCTCCAATTTGAGCGATCGGCCCTTCCCTTCCACCAGATCCCCCTGATGTTATCGTGAGAGCAGATGCCAGGGTCTTCACAAATGGGATCCTAGCACGAACAAATCCGCCCCTGTTGTGATATGAATCTATTGCGGCATCAGTCCCATGACCCTCTGCCTCGGGCGCGAAGGTATAAACGAGCCATCCGCTGAACAAGCCGCCGATGGCTGGAAGGAAGAGCAGTATCCACCGGTTGAAGGCAGTGGTGGTGGGAGGGAAAAGATGTCCCTCCCCGGCGGGTGCAGGAGGCCGGTATCCTGCGAGGTAATCCATGAAAAAATGAAAACCGATTTGGCAAAGATAGTGAAATACTACTGATCCCAGCCCGGCTATAATGCCAATAAGCACATAATAGAAAACGAACTTTCCTGCCACTGCGAATCGACCACTGCTCAAAGCTTGGGGGATTATAGAACGGAGTGTGGAAGTGAAATTATGCGTCATTCCGGTGATAATTACCTCTTTCTAGTTTCTAGCAAATTGCCCGGCCTTTATTTTCCGAAGAGCCTGCACAACGGCAAAACGGTGGGATCTTCTTCAAATAGGTCTTTTAACCAAGGCCTTTATAGTGGGACTGCTTGGTCCAGTCAAGGCCAAAGCCGTTTACATATTTAAGAGCTCACGATATGAAGAATTTATCCGGATGAATTTTCAAGATCGAGCAACTTAAATCAGGCAATTATGATCTGTCTAAATATCGCAAGATAATATTGTACTACTCAATAGAATACTAAAATTTATAAAATTAAGGTACTTTTATTTACTATTCCAGAATTAGGCTTGACTTTAGACGTTTTCGGTATTATAAATTATTAACTAAGTTTTAACGTTGCCTTATCCATATGCCGATGGATGGGTAATCGAGGTTAAACAAGATTGCCTTACTATTACAAAGGACAATAATCGCAATTCTACATATAGAAAGAGGGGATCAACATGCCAGAGATTATGACCACCAAGGAATTAGCGAAGTACCTTAAGCTTCATGAGATCACCATATGCAAATACGCGGCTGAAGGTAAGATACCAGCCATAAGAATAGGCAGGGTTTGGCGGTTCGACAAGGAAGCAATTGACCGGTGGATAAGCGGCGGTCAGAAGGCCAACACAGTAGAAGACCGGGACAAAAAGGGATAAAACCGCTCATACCTCGATATCATTGCACCATAGATTGCAATAACCACCGAGAGGCGGGATGGGGTGTGTTAATCCTTACACGATCCCTAGCGAACCCAATGGATCTTTTCATACCTCATCTCATCTGTAGAGAAGAAAATTCTCCCTAAACTCCAGGTAGTCCTTGAGGTCATCCTGCCAGACCTCTTCAATTTCTTTGACCTCAGCGCCTTCTTCAATCCACCTGACTATCCTTTCATCACCTATGATGAGATCAATAGGTCTTTTGTCAAAGACATACTCATAGGGGGGCTCTTTCCAGCTAAACTCTTTTGCATGGTGCTTGATCACAGCTTTAAGAAACAGCAGGGTTGTGCGGAACGGCCTAAAGGCCCGTGGATTTGTCACACAAATGAAAAATCCATTACACCGCTTTCCCTGCCATTTATTAAAAGTTGGTGTAAAATGAAATTCCATGGTCAGGCATCCTGGGATGTCGAGTTTACCCATGTCTTTACTTATCGCCTCGCAATCAAGGAAAGGTGCTCCAAATACTTCAAAAGGCCGGCATGTGCCACGGCCCTCGGAGAGGTTCGTCCCTTCCCATATCACCTGTCCTGGGTAAACGTAAGCTGTATGATTAAACGGCATGTTTGGTGAAGGCATGACCCATGGGAGGCTCGTATCTTCCCACAACATGTCTCTGTTCCACCCTTTCATGGTTATTACCTCAAGTTCACAATCAAGCTTGTAGACCCCTTTGAACATTAAGGCCATCTCTCCGAGGGTTAATCCATGCCGCATGGGCAACTCCCAAGGCCCCACAAAGGAAAACAGCTCCTTTTTCAACAAGTTTCCTTCAACAGTGGCCCCTCCCAGGGGATTTGGTCGATCCAATACAATGACCTTTTTTTGGTAATCACTTGCCGCCTTGAGACAATTGAGTAGAGTTGAGCCGAACGTGTAAACCCTGCACCCAACATCCTGAAGATCCACAAGGAGTGTATCTATTTGTTCCAACATCTGCCTGGTAGGCTCTCTTGTCTCAGAATACAGGCTGTAGATCGGAATGCCTAGCCGGGAGTCGAAGCCATGAGGGGTTTCATTCATGTTGTCCTGCTCTTCGGCGCCGTAACCATGTTGAGGTGTAAAAAGGGCTTCAAGCTGGGGACCAAGGAGGGAGTGTAACACGTATTTTGAAGGCCTTAGCTTTCGGTCCACGGAGGCTTGGTTGCACAGGAGCCCCAGCTTTAGCCCCTTGAACCTCTTCCACACCTGCTCGATGAAGCACTCCAGTCCCGTCAGCACGCTCCCTTTCACCCTTTAATCCTTTGTTTGTTTTACTGCATGGCTCAAAAGTTGTATGATTCCCTTAAATTTTGTTCAACCAAACCAGCATTCACCACATGACCCGGCAGGATCAATGCTAGACAAGAATATTACACTAGGGGTAGTACCCACCTTGTTTATCACCTGTGCACTGCTCGTTCAATTGGTTTTTTACCCTAAGACCTTCTGTGCAACATTCAGGTCTTTCCCAACAAGTCAGGTCGTAGTGGTGGTCCCGGTCGGGATGGAAGGAGCAGCCCGCGAGATCCTCAGCATCTTCCCAGGAGTCAAGTCCGAAGTGGAGGCCTTTTTTAACTGGGACCTCACGAGTATTCCGAGCATTTGCGTTAAAAAGGCACCCAAAAGAGCCAGAGGGAGAAGCGATGACCTTGTGGTAGGCTATGCGGTTCCTGCACGCCATCTGATAGTCATTTTCTACTCCCGGACTAAGACCAATCCTGTGAATCTCCGACTAACCCTGAAGCATGAAACTTGCCATCTCATATTGCACGAACATATTAGGTTGGTGACGTTACCCCGGTGGTTAGATGAAGGAATTGCGCAGATGGTTAGTGGCGTACCTGGAGAAATTTTACCGGTAAGGGAAGATGCTGTCTCACGCCTTTCCCGTAAGACGGGTGGACTGATCAGCTTCAGGCTTTTAAGGGATCAGTTCCCAAAAGAGCCCATAAGGCGTCTCCTTGCGTATGCTGAGTCGCGAGATTTTTTAAACTTCTTCGTAGATCACTTTGGAAAAAACGCCTTGCGATCCATCTTACAAGCGATGAAAAAAGGTGTGCCAGCTGAGCAAGCATTCCTGGCAGTTACTGGATTCCCACTTGACGACCTTGAGACCAAGTGGCGTGCTTCTATAAAAGAAAAAGACACATGGATAGCACGGCTAGGTTATTATATGTATGAGATCCTCTTTGCGCTGGCAGCAATAGCAACCGCATACGCGTTTGTTCGGCAGTACAGGATCAAGAGGGCCTATGGCAAGTTGGAGGACGAAGACGAGCTGAAAACCGATTGATGAGCTTCCTTGCCACCTGTGTCGTTGTCTGCTATTTATGGAAAGGCAGTGGAGGGTCCATTGAGCATGAGCAACACTATCAAGCTAACGATAAACGGGTTTGAAGAACAGGTTGCGCAAGGAAGCACCTTGTTGGAGTTGGTTTCCGAACACGGAGATGGGGATGTTCATCTAATCGTGGAGCGCAACGGAAGATTTGTGTACCCGGACAATTACGAAACAGTTGTGCTAGAGGAAGGAGACAGGATCGAACTTATTAATCCGAACTTCGGCGGATAAGCATTCCAAGGGCATATGAAAACAAGGAGGAGTAAATGGAGTTTCCATATCTTTTCTCGCCCATAAAGGTAGGCAACATGGAGCTGCGTAACCGCATCGTCATGACTGCAATGCACCTGGGGTATACACCCGAAGGCGAGGTAACGGATCGGCTGTTGAATTTTTACGAGG
>QMLZ01000041.1 GCA_003646995.1 Deltaproteobacteria bacterium
ATAATTATCTACTGTATTTCACTTTTCTATTTTCTCGGGTTTCCTAATTAATTTTTCTTTATTTAGCCAGTTCTTTTTTCTTGACATAAGGAGGTTTTTTTCCTAGAAGTGTCACGAAGTGTCTTAGAGTGGTGCATAGTGGTAGAAAAGGGGCTACCGGGTGTTCAGAGGGCGGTCAAAACACACCTTGGACGCCAAAGGGCGTCTAGCAATCCCCACGCGTTTCAGGGAGGTTCTGGAGCGGAGGGGAGAAAATACACTGGTAGTCACCAACCACGACAATTGCCTGTGGGTCTACGCCAGACAAGACTGGCTAAAAATAGAGCAAAAGGCTATGGACTTGCCGGAATTTGACCTGGATGTAAATACATACCTCCGATACTTCATTTCAGGGGCCAAGGAATGTCCCCTCAAACAAAACAGAATCACAATTCCTCCGGATCTCAGGGAAATCGCTGGGCTTAATCGAGAAGTGATGGTTGTTGGGCAGTTGAAGAGGTTTGAAATATGGGACAAAACCAAATGGGAGGAGGCATTTAAAGAGGCCAGAGAGCGTTTTCCAAGGGCTAGCCAGTCCTTAAGGGAGTTCGGGATATAAAGGAATTGGCCTTGGGGCAATATCACGAACCGGTTCTGCTCGATGAGGTTTTGTTGGCCTTGGATATCAAGAAGGAGGGAGTGTACGTAGACGCAACCCTGGGAACCGGGGGACATAGTTTGGCAATAGGCCATAAGCTGGGGCGGAACGGGTTGTTGGTGGGCCTCGACATTGACCCTGCCGCCATTGCCCTGGCGAAACAGAGGCTGGCGCCGCTCAAATGCCGCTCCGAGGTGATTAAAAGAAATTACGTGGGACTGGACTCGGTGCTTGCGGATCTGGGTATTCAAGGGGCCGATGGTATATTGCTTGACCTGGGGATGTCTTCATTCCAGCTAGAACACTCGCGAAGGGGCTTCAGCTTCTTACGAGATGAACCCCTAGATATGAGAATGGACCCTGAAGGCCAGGGGCCGAGTGCGGCAGATCTGGTAAATACCCTCAAGGAGGATGAGCTGGAGGATTTGCTCAGACGATATGGCGAGGAAAGGCGAGCAAGACAGATATCTAGAGCAATCGTTAGGGCTCGGGTCAAGGCCCCCATTACGACTTCCTCGCACCTTGCGTCACTGGTGTGTGCAGTTTGCCCTCAATCCAGAAGAGGAACGCTGAGGCACCCGGCGACCCGTACATTTCAGGCTCTCAGAATTGCGGTTAATAAAGAATTGGACAATCTGGAGATATTTCTCAAGAAGGTGCCTGATCTTCTTAGGCCCAAAGGCAGGCTGGTGGTTCTAAGCTATCATTCGCTTGAAGACAGGCTCGTAAAACAAGCAATGTCTGCGTGGGAAAGGGGTTGCACCTGCCCCCCGGATTTCCCTCAGTGCGTTTGCGGCAAAAGGCCGGTAATGAAGCGGGTCTACAAAAAGGCCAAACGGCCAGGAGAGAAGGAGAAGGCTAGAAATCCGAAGGCAAGAAGCGCCATCTTGAGGGCGGCGGAAAGGATTTGACCATGCGAGGCAGTGACAGGGTGAGCAGGATGGTGAGGTCCAGAAACGCCAAAACAGGCATTAGGATAGTAAATTCAAAAAAGAAGAGGAAACCTTTGGGCTTGTCCGCAAAACAGTTGTTCTTGGTAATGTTGATGGTTTTCTTGCTTTTGATAACCGGCATCGGGTTCGTGTGGTCAAACTTTGAGACAACTCAGCTTGGCTATAATATAACCCAATTGAAAAAAGAGGAATTAAGGCTCAGAGACCTTAACAAAAAATTAAGGCTGGAATTAGCTTACTTGAAATCTCCTCAAAATCTTCATGCCCGTGCTACAAGGTATCTCGGACTTCGCCAGCCTGAACCAAACCAGATTGTAATTTTACCATGAAAATAAAGGAGAAGAAGTGGATTCGATTCCGAATAATATTGGTCGCATCGGTTTTCGTATGCGGCTTTGGGGCAATTGTGGCCCGCGCCTATCAATTCCAAGTCATAAAGCGGGACCGCCTGCAGGCCATGGCCCAATCTGGATACACAGGAGTGGTAAAACTTCCTCCGGATCGGGGCACCATATATGATCGAAGCGGCCATGAGCTGGCCGTGAGTACCAACGTTTCATCTGTTTACGCGCATCCCAGACACATAAAAGACAAACGTAAAACCAGTCGAATTCTTGCCCGTGTATTGGGCCTTTCCAAGAACAAGATCTACAGGAAGTTGTGCTCAAGGCGCTCTTTTGTGTGGGTGAAAAGGAAGGTTGACCCGGCGAAGGCTGCAGAAATAAGGAAGCTGAAACTTACGGGGGTGGGAATTGAGAAAGAAAAAGGGCGTTATTATCCAGGGAAGGAGTTGGCTGCGCAACTGCTCGGGTTCGTTGGGATAGACAACAACGGTCTGGAAGGTCTGGAAGCAAAGTATGATGATATCCTCACCGGACCTGGATATGAGCTTATCCAAATGAAGGATGCCCTCGGCAGGCCATTTTTTATTCGAAGGGAATGTTCAGAGTCGAGAAGCGCTCACAATTTGGTGCTCACCATAGACAAGGACATACAGTACAGGGCAGAGAGGGCGCTTTTGGCCGCTGTAAAGAAGACGAGGGCAAAAGGGGGACAGTGCGTCGTATTGGATCCTGCTACCGGTGAGATCCTGGCCATGGCCGTAGTCCCTAGATTTAATCCCAACATCTTTTTCCGGTATCCACGATGGTACTGGAGAAACAAGGCAGTCACCGACTGCTTTGAGCCTGGTTCCACGATTAAATCATTTTTGCTGGCCGCTGCCTTGGAAGACGGGGTGCTTTATCCCAACAGCAGGCTTTACTGCGAAATGGGTAAATATAAAGTGGCCGACAGGGTAATACATGACACGCATAAATACGGCACCTTGACAGTGGCTGACATTGTTGTGCTTTCCAGCAACATAGGCGCCATCAAAATTGGCCAGCAATTGGGCTATGAGAGATTTTACCACTATCTAAGACGATTCGGGTTTGGCAGTCGAACGGAAGTTGATCTATTGGGGGAAAGAAACGGGTTCGTGAGGCCGCCTGGAGAGGCCAGGCCGGTGGATCAAGCAAATGCCTATTTTGGTCAAGGCCTAAGCGTCACTGCACTGCAGTTGGCCACGGCTATGGCCTGCATCGCCAATAAGGGCATCTTGATGAAACCTTTCGTATTAAAAGAGATTACTGATTCCCATGGCCGGGTGTTGAGGCTGTTCAAGCCTAGGACCGTGAGGAAGGTGATTTCACCTGAAACCGCTGAGAAAGTCACCGCGATACTCGAGGGAGTAGTTACCGACCATGGTACGGGCCCTCGAGCTGCCATCGCAGGCTACAGGGTGGCCGGAAAGACAGGAACAGCGCAGAAGGTGGACGAAAAGACGGGGCGGTATTCAAGGACTAAGTACGTTGCGAGTTTCGTGGGATTTGTGCCAGCCGAAAATCCAAGGCTTGTGATTGCAACGGTCATTGATGAGCCAAAGGGGATAGTTTATGGCGGCGTGGTTGCAGCTCCAGTTTTCAGTGAGGTTGGACGGTGGGCACTAAATCATCTCAAAATCAACCCGTCCACAAGGCTTGCCGAGAAAAGACAAGTGTCTCCGGAGCCTGCAGGTTCCGAAGCCTGTAATCCCAAGACGGTTCGCCACACATCAGGAATTGGAAGGCGGGACACGGTGTCCGGCTCTGGATGTCTCCCTGATTTTGCAGGTATGGGAATAAGGGAAGTGCTTTGTGAAGCCGTACGTTTAGGCATCAAGGTGAGACTGGAGGGGACGGGTTTCGCATACAGGCAGACCCCTTCCCCGGGGGTACCGATCAAGAAAATCAAATATGTAAAGATTATTTTCAGACCGCCCAGGTCTTAGTGAATAGGCTATGGAAAGGGTTATAAGAGTTTCTCTGAGACAACTTTTGAGCCAGCTTCCAGGAGCCGAAGTCAGGGGAGATATTGAAACAACAATCCAGGGTATTTCCTATGATTCAAGAAAAGTAGAACCCGGATTCCTGTTTGTGGCGCTGAAAGGATCGGCTAACGATGGACACAAATATGTGGGAGAGGCCATTAAAAGAGGCGCCTTATCGGTAGTGGTGCAAGAGGAGATTGATCAGGCTGTGCCGGTGCCGGTGATCAAAGTCCCGGATTCGCGAAAGGCCCTTGCACGCCTTGCCAGCGTTTTTTTTGGCTGGCCCCAAAGGAAATTGGACCTTATTGGCATTACTGGGACCAATGGGAAGACCACAACCAGTTATCTCGTGGAGACCATTTTTGAGGTAGCAGGACTCAAGCCAGCAGTGATAGGTACGATCAATTATCGTTGCGGAAACACCAAGTGCCCTGCTCCTGTGACTACACCAGAGTCCTTGGATTTGATGAGGGCCTTTACAAAGGCGGCCAAAATGGGCGCGACTCATGCTGTGGTGGAGGTATCTTCCCATGCCTTGGATCAAGGACGGGTTAGCGATTGCAGATTTAAAGTGGGAGTTTTCACAAACCTGTCCAGGGATCATCTGGATTACCATGGCTCGATGGAGGATTACTTTCAAGCAAAGAGCCTATTGTTCACTGAACTGCTGGGTGACACCCAGGATAGCGGTTCAGTGGCCGTGATAAACGTAGACAACCCTTACGGCAGAAGGCTTGCACAGATGGCAACAACCTCCATTATCACCTATGGTCTGGATGGTTCTTGTGATGTAACGGTTCGTGATGTGGACGTTTCCGAGGAGGGGATTAAAGGTAGATTGATATCTCCGGCCGGTGAAAAGGAGGTGTTTTGTCCCCTAGTTGGTAGGTTTAATTTGTATAACACCCTCGCAGCCGTGAGTTGCGCATTGTGCCTTGATATCCCGCTGGAAGCGATCCTGGAAGGTCTTTCAAGTATTGTTTCTATTCCGGGCAGGCTGGAGACAGTGAAAAATAGCGCCGGCATAACGGTATTGGTTGACTATGCGCATACGCCTGATGCGCTTGAAAAGGTATTGCGGGACCTGAGATCTGTGGCCAGGAAAAGGATAATCACGGTGTTTGGGTGTGGAGGCGACAGAGACAAGGGTAAGCGACCGGAGATGGGGCGTATCGCTGTGGCCATGAGCGACCTTGTGGTCATTACCTCGGACAATCCCCGAACTGAAGATCCACAACTTATAGTTGAAGATATTATCAAGGGGGCTAGGGAAGTAAAAGGAGGGGCTTCCTATATGGTGGAGCTTGACAGGGAGAAGGCCATCGAAGCTGCTCTAAGCCGCGCAGGCAAGGGGGATGTGGTCCTGATCGCTGGCAAGGGACATGAAGATTATCAGATAGTGGGAACTCAGAAAAGGCCTTTTGATGACCGCAAGGTTGCTGCACAAATACTGGCACGGATTGGTTGAATGGCAGGGGGGTTGAAGGAAATAGGCTGCGTTCGGTTAATGGGAGTGATTGATGCCATACTCGTTGCCGGAAATGAGGACATAACATTCAAGGGCATCAGTACAGATTCCAGGACGGTGCAAGAAGGGCAACTTTTCTGGGCTCTCAGAGGCGAGCGGTTTGACGGGCATGATTTCGTTGAAAAAGCACTCACTCAGGGGGCTGTTGGGGCAGTAGTGGAAGAAGGGCAGGCGGGACGATTTTCGCGGATGTCTGCAACGATACTGGCTGTCAGGGATACGCTTTATGCCTTGGGTGAACTTGCTCGTTGGTGGAGGAAAGAGCACCAAGTAATGGTTGGGGCGATCACTGGCAGTGTGGGAAAAACCACAACCAAGGAGATGGCCGCAGGAATTCTTAGCATAGGGCATGAAACATTAAAGACCGAGGGAAATTTTAACAACTTGATCGGGCTGCCTCTGACGCTCCTGCGCCTTGAAAAGCGTCATGGCCGGGCCGTGGTGGAGCTGGGGATGAATCGGCCCGGGGAGATTGCCAGGCTAACACAAATAGCTGAGCCACATGTTGGGGTTATAACAGAGGTAGGAATTGCGCATTTGGAAGGCCTTGGCAGTCTCCTCGGGGTAGCCCGGGCAAAACTGGAGATGGCTCAGGAGATGAGGTCGGACGGCTCATTGGTAATCAACGGCGACAATGAAATGCTTAGGGACATGGCGGCACAGTACGGCAGGAGCATGTTGACCTTTGGTCTTGGCCGCGACAATGATGTCAAGGCGGTGGATGTAAGGGAAAGGTCAGAAGGTGGCTCGAGTTTCACCTTGGTTTACGGAGACCTCCAGTGCATGGTCAACCTGGTGGTTCCCGGCCTTCATAATGTAATGAACGGACTCGCGGCCGCCGGACTATGCATTGCAATGGGGGAAAGATTGGATGCCATCAGGCAAGGGCTTGAAGCCTTTACTGGCTTGAGAGGGCGGTTCGAGATAGTAAGACTTGGTTCCCGAGTGACCCTTGTGGATGACACCTACAATGCTAATCCTGTCTCGTTAAGGGCTGCTTTGGATGGTGTAAAAGGAATGGTCCATAGTGGAAAGGGCTTGATAGTGGGCCTTGGAGACATGCTCGAGCTCGGGGAGGAATCTGAAAGAGCTCACATGGAGGCGGGGGCATGGGTCGGGGAACTAAGGCCCAAGTTGTTCGTATGCATAGGGAGATACGCCGAGAACATGGCTGAGGGGGCCCTAGGCTCGGGGATGGCAAGGCAAAACGTAGCGCTGGCCAATGATACAAATGAAATGGCCGATCGGATTGAGGCATGTCTCCGAAAAGGTGACGTCATATTGATCAAGGGCTCAAGGAAAGTGGGACTCGATAAGGTAAGAGAAATGCTGGTCCAGCGGATGGGACAGGCTAGCGGTGAGAAGGGCATCTAGAGGAGAGATCGAGGAGATTTAAGTGCTTTTCAAACTAATATATTCTCTACATGTTCATTTTTCAGCCCTGAACGTGTTTCGATACATCACCTTCAGGGCCATACTTTCAACACTTACGTCCCTACTTATCTGCTTTATCTTTGGGGCTTGGCTGATCTCAAAGCTGAGAGAGATGCAGGTGTCTCAGTATATAAGGGAAGAAGGCCCTCCCAATCACAAGGCAAAGGAGGGTACGCCAACAATGGGAGGATGCCTTATTCTTCCAGCTGTGATTTTATCTTCACTGGCCTGGGCTGACCTGCGCAACATTTATGTATGGCTGCTAATATTTATTACGACAAGTTTCGGGGCCATAGGGTTCCTGGATGATTATTTGAAGATCAAGAGGAAGACCAATAAGGGCCTCAGCGGCAAGGTCAAGTTCGCCCTCCAAGTCATATGCGCCCTGGTTTTTGGTACGGTTTTGTATATGTATCCTGAATACAACCAGAAACTCAATGTTCCGTTTTTGAAGCAACTACATCCTGATCTAGGACCTTGGTACATTGTAGTAATTGTTTTCATCGTTGTAGGTGCCTCTAATGCCGTGAATCTTACTGACGGCTTGGATGGCCTAGCCATTGGACCGCTAATAGTTGCATTTGGCTGTTATCTCGTTTTTGCTTACTTGGCCGGACACGTGGAGATTGCCGGGTATTTACAAATTCCCTACGTATCCGGTGCTGGTGAGACGACTGTAATTTGTGGCGCCATAGTGGGAGCGGGTTTAGGATTTCTTTGGTTCAATTCCTACCCGGCGGAGGTGTTCATGGGTGACGTGGGTTCTCTTTCCTTGGGCGCGACGCTCGGTGCCGTATCAGTAATCACTAAACAAGAGATTATCCTGGCAATAGTAGGCGGCCTGTTTGTATTCGAGGCCTTGTCGGTCATATTCCAGGTAGGGTATTTCAAGATTACAGGAGGCCAAAGGATATTCAAAATGGCACCGATTCATCATCACTTTGAACTAAAGGGATGGGCCGAGCCGAAGGTTATCGTTCGTTTTTGGATCATAGCAATAATCCTTGCCCTTATAGCCATGAGTACTTTGAAGTTAAGATGAAAAACTACCTGGAGTTAAAAGGAAAAAATATCGTTGTTGTCGGGCTTGGTGTGTCGGGTTACTGGGCAGCTAGGTGGCTTGCCTCCATTGGTGTCAGGGTCACGGTGAGCGAGGCGAAACATGACAGGGAGCTAGACCCAGCAGTGTTGGAACCTCTTCTTCATATGGGTGTCAAGGTGGAGACCGGAGGGCACAGAAAAGACACCTTTGAACGTGCTGACGCTGTAGTCATCAGCCCAGGCGTACCACATGAGATGGACGTGCTTGACAAAGCAAGAAAAAAGGGCGTCTGGGTTACCGGGGAGCTAGAACTTGCCTCAAGGTTTATACAGGCGCCGATCGTGGCTGTTACAGGTACGAACGGAAAGAGTACAGTAACCTCAATGATTGGGCAGGCACTCAAAATGGGGGGATTGAACACCTATGTGGGAGGAAACATCGGCACCCCTTTATCTGCGCTTCTTGCCCAGGGGCTGAACCCTGATGTTGTCGTGGCCGAGGTAAGTAGTTTTCAGTTGGACACCATAGAGAGCTTTTGTCCAAAGGTGGCCCTTGTCCTGAATATAACAAGGGATCATCTGGACCGCTACAAGGGCTTTGGTGGATATGTTGAATCAAAGCTGCGGATCTTCCAAAACCAAGAAGAAGAGGATTGCGCAATCATTTGTGACGACGACCCCATTCTCTCTGCACTTGAACTTCCCCGGACGCGACGGTTGCTTCGCTACGGGATAACAAAGAAGAGGGACAGAGATGCATATGTGCACCAAGACAGCATATTGGTGAGAAATGGAAAATTTCATAAATTTTCCACCAAACACTATAGGCTGCCAGGCATTCACAACATGCAAAACCTGTTGGCCGTGGGGCTTACGTGCACATTTCTAGGAGTAGACCCTGAAATTTTTCAGTCTGCCATAAGGCACTTCAAGCCTCTTCCTCACCGCATGGAATGGGTGGGCGAGACGAATGGCATCAGTTTTTACAATGACTCCAAGGCCACCAATGTTGATGCTGTTGTTCGAGCCATTGAAGGTTTTGAGAGACCCATTATTCTAATAGCAGGCGGAAGACACAAAGGTGCAAGTTATGAGCCCTTGGCCAAGGTAGCGAAGCAACATATAAAAGTCGCCATACTTATTGGTGAGGCGGCGGAATTGATAGAAGAAGCCCTTGGAAGGGTTGTGCCATGTTACAGAGTGGAATCAATGGACAAAGCCGTGATGGAGGCCTACCGCAAGGCAGACCCGGGTGACATTGTCCTGCTTTCACCAGCTTGCTCAAGTTTTGATATGTTTTTGGACTATAAAGACAGAGGGGAGAAATTCAAGGAGGCAGTAAGGCGGATAACCAATGGCCAAGAGTAAGGCAAGTAAGATAACATATGACTACCCTCTTGTCGTGACAGTGCTGGCGCTGGTGGGTTTTAGCCTTGTGATGGTTTATAGCGCCAGTTCTCACATTGCCGCATACCACATTGGTGATAGCAACTACTACCTTAAAAGGCATGCGGTATTCTGCCTTCTGGGCCTGTTGGCAATGCTGGTAGCAAGATATATTCCCGTGCAGGTTTACGGAAAGTTGGCCTACCCCATCTTGTTCTTGGCTTTGACCCTCCTGGCCATGCTTTTTGTTCCAGGATTAGGCAGGAGGGTAGGGGGCGCGTTGCGGTGGCTCAAACTAGGGCCGCTGAGCTTCCAGCCGGCAGAATTTGCCAAGTTTGCCCTTGCGATCTACATGGCATATTCGATGGCAAAGAAGGGCTCTCAAATGGCCTCCTTTTGGAAGGGGCTTTTCCCGCACCTTGTGGTGGGGGGTGTTGTGATGGGGCTATTGGTTGCCCAACCTGATCTCGGCACAGCAGTTATTCTCGGGGGATGGCTGTTCATCATGTTGTTCATAGGCGGGTGCAGGATACACTACCTGCTGTCCCTTGTAATTTCCGCCCTCCCTTTTCTTTACCTCTTGATAGTACATGCGGACTACCGCCTCAAAAGGTGGTGGGCGTTCCTGAACCCGTGGAAGGATCCTACAGGGGTCGGTTTTCAGATAATACACTCTTTCTTTGCGTTTGGCTCTGGCGGGCTTCTGGGGGTAGGAATCGGTGCGAGCAAACAAAAACTTTTCTACCTTCCGGAGCCCCATACGGATTTCGTATTCTCCATAATTGGGGAGGAATTGGGTTTTGTCGGTGTTTGCGGTGTGGTGGCAGCATTCTGTTTCATCATAATACGGGGAATACAAATCTCCCTCGAAGCGAAAGATCTTTACAGTACGTACCTGGGTTGCGGGCTCACTGCCCTTTTGGGCTTACAAGTGCTAATCAACATGGCGGTTGTGCTAGGGCTGCTGCCGACCAAGGGGTTGACGTTGCCATTGCTGAGCTATGGTGGGTCATCCATGGTGGTTACACTCCTGTCGATAGGAGTATTGCTTAACATTGCATCACAAAGGGCATAGGTAGGCAGGAAGCAGTGCTATGTCGTCAATGGTTCAGAAGGCGCCTGAAGAACTGGGCATAATTGTCTCCGGTGGAGGGACCGGGGGGCACCTGTTTCCGGCCATTGCAGTTGTGAGAGAACTGGAAAAGCGCGTGAGTAATTGCAGGGTACTGTTCATAGTGGGGAAAAGGGGGAGAGGGGTAGAGCTTATAAACGGACAAGGATATCCAGTTGCAATGGTAGATGTTGAGGGCATGAAAGGTAGGGGTTTGGTGAAAGTACTATGGGTTCTTTTTAGGCTTCCGTGGAGCATCTTACAGTCCATGGGGCACATAAAGAGGTTTGCCCCTGACATTGTTTTTGGTGTTGGAGGATATTCGGCTGGGCCGGTATGTATCGCCGCCAGATTAAAGGGGATCCCTTCGGCGATACACGAACAAAACGCCGTGCCTGGGCTTACAAACCGGATGTTGGCCAGGTTGGTGGATAGGGTATTCGTCTCGTTTGAACAAACAAGGGAATTGCTAGGCGGTAGCAAGGCAGTGACTACCGGTATGCCCATTCGCGAGGAGCTACTCACCGCCTCCGAGGCCAAAAAAGAAGAAAGGGGCAAGTTTACAATCCTGGTGGTAGGGGGGAGCCAGGGGTCGGTGGCCATTAATAAAACCTTCGTAGAGGCTCTCCGGATTCTTAAATCCAAGGGGAAAGAAGTTGATGCAATTCATCAGACCGGTGAGGCGGATTTTGAGAGAACCAGCCAGGATTACGCGGCAAAGGGATTAGAGGGCGAGGTGTTGCCATTTATCAAAGACATGGCCGGGGCCTATTCGCGTGCTGATCTAGTGATTTGCAGGGCCGGGGCCTCCACCATATTTGAGCTTGCCGCCGTGAAGAAACCGGCCATCCTTATCCCTTACCCGTATTCTGCCAATCACCACCAGGACTTAAACGCACAGGCCCTGGCCGATACCGGTGGTGCAATCGTCGTTCTGGAAAAGGATATGACCCCGGAGCTTCTGGCGGATCACATAGGACAGGCTATGGACAATAAGGAGTCATTGAAGCAAAGGGCAGCAGCCGCGGGAAGCTTTGCAAGGCCCGATGCGGCGAAGGTAATAGCGGAAAATCTATTGGACTTGGTGGCCAAGTGAAGAGATTCGGAAAAATAAAGCATATACACTTCATCGGCATCGGCGGGATAGGCATGAGTGGGATCGCCGAGTTGCTGGTGAATCTGGGCTACCAGGTGAGCGGGTCTGATTTGAAGGAAAGCTCAGTCACAAGGAGACTGGAAAAGCTTGGGGCCAAGGTCTACCTTGGGCACAGTCCCGAACAGGCCGAGGGAGCGGACGTGGTGGTTTACTCCTCGGCCGTTAAAGAAAACAACCCTGAGATCCAGTATGCGAGAGAGCGGGCAATACCGGTAATTCCCAGGGCCGAAATGCTGGCCGAATTAATGAGGTTGAAATACGGAGTAGCCATAGCCGGAGCGCATGGGAAGACTACCACAACTTCAATGGTGGCCTCCATCTTGACCAGAGGAGGCCTTGATCCCACGGTAGTAATCGGCGGAAGGCTTGACATATGGGGAGGATCTAACGCCAAACTGGGAGAAGGGGATTTTCTGGTCGCAGAAGCAGATGAGAGTGACGGGTCTTTCCTAGCCCTTTCCCCAACCATTGTAGTGGTCACCAACATAGACCGTGAGCACATGGACCATTATGGCGATATGGATTCTCTGAGAGATACATTTGTTCAATTCATGAACAAAGTCCCATTTTACGGTGCGTGTGTCATTTGCCTTGATTGTGAGGAGATACAAGGCATAGTCCCCAGAATAAGGAAGAGGTATCTATCATACGGTTTGTCATCACAAGCCGACCTTAGGGCCACCGCCCTGCGCAAGACAAACTATGGATCTGAGTTTGAGATCCTGTACCAGAGCAAGTCCATGGGGCTCATACAGGTTGGAATGCCTGGTGAGCACAACGTTCTCAATGCCCTTGCCGCTGTCGGGGTAGGCCTGGAACTGGGGTTGGATGTAGATGTGATCAAAGAAGGGCTGAAGGATTTGGGAGTACTTGGTAGGCGCTTCCAGATAAAAGGGAACGAGGCTGGCGTGACAGTGATGGACGATTACGGGCACCATCCCACTGAGATACAGGCCACGTTGAATACAGCCAGGGAATGCTGGCCAGACAAGAGGCTTGTTGTTGTTTTTCAGCCCCACCGATACACCCGAACAAAGGATCTTTATGACAGATTTGTAAAGAGTTTTAACCAGGCTGATGTTCTTGTGCTTACGCCTATATACCCTGCAGGAGAGGATCCCTTGGACGGTGTTGACGCACAGTGGCTGGCAAAGGGAATCAAGGAGCATGGACACAAGGACGTAACCACTGTGGGCAATAATGAAGCTGCAGTGGCTGAACTTGTCCGAAAGGTAAAAAAGGGCGACATGGTCATTACGCTTGGTGCAGGGGACGTGTACAAGGTTGGTGAGAGGCTGCTAGAAATACTGAGGGATGCTGGATTTCAATGACGCCATTGCAACTAGAAAACTTGAAGAAGATCGGCAATGACAGGGTACATGTTGGGTATCCCCTCGGCAAGATGAGCACGTTCAAGGCAGGAGGAAGTGTCGAGGCATTGTGCGAGGTGGACTCTTCAGCAATGCTGAAAGAAATAGTGGAATTCCTAGTGGGAGAATCCATTCCTTACACCGTGATCGGTAGGGGAAGTAACATCCTTGTGAGAGATGAAGGTTTACAGGGTGTCGTGATCTTGCTTGAGGGTGAGTTTGAGAAGATTGTGAAGGAGGAGGGACAAAGGTATCAGGTCATAGTAGGGGCAGGAACCTCGTTGTTTGATCTGCTTTTGTATTGCAGGGACCAAGGTCTGACGGGGTTGGAGTTCCTAGCTGGCATTCCGGGCAAGGTTGGCGGAGCAACTTGCATGAATGCAGGGGCCTTCGGAGGGCGAATAGCTGATCACATATCCGCTGTGCAGATGATGGACAGAGATGGGACTGTAAGGTGGGTGGGAAAAAAGGAACTTCGGTTTAATTACAGATCTTTCAGTAGGCCTATCGGGTCCGTTTTGTTGAGGATTTTGATATCACTAACTCCTGATAGTCAAGAAGCAGTCAGGCAGCGCATAGTTGAATACCTGAAAGCCAAGAAACAGCGCCAACCCCTTGATCAACCCAGTGCGGGGTGTGTGTTCAAGAATCCCCCAGGCGATTATGCAGGTAGGATGATAGAAGAGGCGGGGTTAAAGGGGAAAACGATTGGTGGGGCAAAGATATCGGAAAAGCATGCCAACTTTATCGTAAACACAGGTGGGGCTACGGCGCGGGACGTTCTTTGCTTGATTGATCTTGTCAAGGATGAAGTGAGAGATAAGTTTGGCACAGAGCTAGAGCTTGAGATAGAGGTGCTGGGTTGAGGGGCAAGAGGGGCATCAGAAAAAAGACACTAGGCAAGCAACGGGTGAGGCGAAAAAAGAGGTCGCGTGTATGGGTAATGACAGCGAGGGTGTTGGGTTCGACCATTCTAAAGATAGGCCTCGGGTTTGCTGTTGTGGTTCTTGTAAGTCTTGTTTTCATTTACTCTTATCATTATGTGCTCACAAGCCCTTTTTTTGGACTCAAACAGCTCAACATTACGGGCCTTGACAGTAAGGAGCAGGAGAGGCTCGTGAAGGTGTGCTGCCTTAGGGAAGGACAAAATATTCTTGCACTTAGGCTGGGCGAGCTCAGGAAAAAGATCGAGGCAGATCCATGGATCCGTTCGGCGCGGGTAGAACGAAAACTTCCTGGTACGCTATCCATATCAGTTGTGAAGGAAGAGCCATGGGCAATTGTGGTCTCCGAGGATTTTTATTTTATGAATCGATGGGGAGAGATCTTTAAAAAGGTCGAAGGCCAAGACCCTGTCAACCTACCTGTCGTTACCGGACTGTCTGATCTGGGTTCCGAAGCAGGTGAAGAACTCAGGCAAGTGGCCTCACTACTCAGTATTCTTAGTGCGGAAAAGGGAGCAATTGGCCTCATGAATCTATTGGAGATTCACATAAATGACAGCAGAAACTTTTCGCTTTATTTCAAGGGAATACCAGCAGAGATACAAATGGGAGCGATGGGATTAAGGATCCAGGTTGCAAAACTCCGTAGGCTCCTCAGGCATCTTAAGGATACCGGCCGAATGCAGGAAGCAAGGAGGATTGATTTACAGTATGCCGGCGGGGCAGTGGTTTCGTTCTACCCTCCCCGTCGAATAAACGGACGAACTGGTAAGAATGCTGGTAATGCCTGATGGCCGCGGGTTAGGAGGATGTGAATATGGCCGCAGAGATCATAGTGGGATTAGACATAGGAACCACCAAGATATGTGCGGTGGTGGCGGAAGCAAGGCCTGACGGCGTCGAAATCATTGGTATGGGGACACACCCGTCTGAGGGACTGAGGAAAGGCGTGGTTATCAATATAGAGCACACAGTAAACTCCATAAAGGAGGCCGTGGAGGAAGCCGAAACCATGGCCGGCTGCGAGATAGGTTCCGTGTATGCAGGTATCGCGGGTGGCCACATAAAAGGATTTAATAGCCACGGGGTTATTGCTCTTAAGGACAAGGAGGTAACCCAGAAAGATATTGATCGGGTCATTGAGGCTGCCAGTGCTGTTGCCATTCCAATGGATAGAGAAGTGATCCACACGCTTGTGCAGGAATTCATAGTGGATGACCAAGACGGAATCATGGATCCCCTTGGTATGTCAGGTGTTAGATTGGAGGCGAAAGTCCACATAGTAACGGGGGCTGTTACATCAGCCCAAAATATTATCAAGTGTGCAAACAGGGCGGGACTAGACGTCTGTGACATAGTGCTTGAGTCCATCGCCTCATCAGAGGCGGTCTTGAACAAGGAGGAAAGAAATCTAGGCGTCGCCCTACTGGACTTTGGCGGGGGGACGACCGACATGGCTGTTTTTTCAAAGGGGAGCATTAAGCACACCTCAGTACTTGCGCTTGGTGGAGATAATCTGACCTATGATATCGCCGTTGGTCTGAGAACACCAAAGGCGGAGGCGGAAAGGATAAAAATGAAATATGGGTGTGCACTGTGTAGTCTCATCGGCAAAAACGAGACCATAGAGGTGCCTGCGGTAGGAGACCGCAAGCCAAGGGTGCTGTCACGCCAGATACTGGGAGAGATTTTGGAGCCACGGGTGGAGGAAATCTTTTCCCTGATTCGCGGAGACCTGATTCGTTGTGGGTATGAGGACAAGATAAGCTCAGGGGTGGTAATCACGGGCGGGTCGGCTGAGCTACCAGGCGTGCCTGAAATTGCGGAACAAATATTTAACGCGCCGGCGCGCCTCGGGTATCCAAAAGATATAAATGGTCTCGTAGAGATAGTAAATAAGCCCATGTATGCCACGGCGGTGGGGCTCGTACTTTACGGGGCCAGGAGTCAGAAGAAGGCCAAGAAGTTTAGGATAAGAGATGGAAACATATTCAACAGAGTCATGGGGACCATGAAAAGGTGGTTTAAAGAAGTAATTTAAGGGGTAAAGGAGGGACAAGATGAAATTCGAGTTTGTAGAGGAAAAACAGAGGTACCAGGCCAGGATAAAGGTTCTTGGTATCGGGGGAGCAGGAGGCAACGCAATAAACAACATGATTGCCTCCCAACTTAAAGGGGTGGACTTTATCGTAGCCAATACCGATAGTCAGGATTTGGAACGTTCCACTTGCGCCTGTCGTATCCAGCTCGGGGCAAGTGTAACAAGGGGGCTTGGGGCCGGGGCAGACCCGGAAATAGGAAAGCAAGCCGCAGAAGAAAGTATCGAGCAGATTAGGGAGGCAGTGGAAGGCGCTGATATGGTATTCATCACTGCAGGCATGGGCGGAGGCACAGGTACTGGAGCGTCGCCCGTTGTGGCTAGGGAAGCAAGATCCTGCGGTGCACTTACTGTTGCCGTGGTGACCAAACCCTTCAAGTTTGAGGGTGACAAGCGTATGAGAAGGGCGGTCAATGGAATAGAAGAGCTGAAAAAAGAAGTCGACACCCTCATTGTTATTCCTAATGAAAGGCTTAAGAGTATAAGTACCAAGTCTGCTACTTTTAAAGAGCTCATAGCCCGGGCTGATGAGGTTTTGCTTCATGCTGTGAAGGGCATTTCAGACTTGATCATGAGCGACGGTTTCATCAATTTGGATTTTGCAGATGTTAAGAAGGTCATGGAACAAATGGGCACTGCTGTTATGGGCACTGGCCGAGCCAGAGGTGAGCGTAGAGCGTCGGAGGCGGCCCAGATGGCGGTAAGCAGCCCCCTTCTTGAG
>QMLZ01000042.1 GCA_003646995.1 Deltaproteobacteria bacterium
CCCAGCCACTCATATTCTCCTGTCCATCCTGGCATGGGAAGAAAGCCGTTTCCCTTCGCACGTATGGGGATCGTGGCGCAACACCAATAACCTATGTTGCCCTTTTGGTCTGCAAAGACAAAATTTTGGCTGGGAAGCTCCCAATACCTCAATGCCTCTGTCACTTCCAGCAATGTCCTTGCCTTTAGCAGTGCCTGTCCGGCGTAGCCCGGCTGGAGACCATCTGTGAAGGCCCACTTTTGGGAGATGGCCTGGGCTTTTTTAATGTCCACGGATTTCGGTAGAACAGG
The DNA here is from genome assembly GCA_003646995.1 of Deltaproteobacteria bacterium. The sequence goes on from QMLZ01000042.1 coordinate 291, forward strand.
GCCATGTCGTGTTAACAGTATTTCCTCTTGTACAGAGCCCCCGCCCTTGATCCTGATGGTCTCTTTTACCACTTTCATGTCCTCCCAGTGGTCCTTGAACCAGTACTGGCGCGGGTTTTTGGGGTTCAGTTTTTCAACGTAGTAATCCACATCATCAACCATTACGTTGGTTACACCCCATGCCACGTGTTGATTATGGCCCACAGGGATTCCAGGTACCCCTGGGACCGCAAATCCCGAAGCATGGATCGTAGGGCAATTTAGATCCACCTCCCACCAGAAACCAGGATTTGTGAGGGACAAATGGGTATCGTTTGCCAGAATAGGGACTCCGTCAGTGGTCTTTTTCCCAGAGATTACCCAGTTGTTACTGGCAGGCCCTATAGGCAGTCCAGCCAATTTACTAAGATGATCGGCAACCTTTGACGGTAGCTCGGGGTAGGCCGCGATTTTTACTGCCTGATCGGGAACAATAGTTGGGGCAGCGTCAGGCCATAGGGGAAAGGCCTCCTTGTAAAGGTTTTTTCCTACCTTTGCCAAAATCTTGGAGGCGGTAAGATCCGTGTCAAATCCGCAGCTCAAGCCCCAGTTGACCACCTTTAGCACGTCAAGATAGTCATTTTCACCCCATGGCTCGGGCTTGTATCCCAAAATGGTGAACTCTATGGGCAGTTTGTCCTGGTGTGTTTTTATGTAAGCGGTGACCCCCCTTGAGAAGGCCTTGAAGCCTGACTTGAGCTGAGGCGGGGTTCCTCCCTTGATTCCGGTAGCCGTGAGCAATCTGAAATAGAGATCAGTGTCCACAAAATCTTTGCCAAAGATTTCTGAAAGCCTGCCTTGGCCCAATCTCCTCATGAAGTCAATTTGCCATAGGCGGTCTTGGGCAACAGCATAACCAAAACCAAAAAATAGGTCATCCTCGTTTGCAGCATAGATGTGAGGGACTCCGTATTTGTCCCTTATGATTGTCACCTGGTCCTTTAGCCCGGCGACCTTCATTGACCCTTGGGTCTGAGGTAGACGTGCCTTGAGTGTGTACTGAAACCAAAGGTATCCTCCACCGGCAAGTATTACAACTATTCCCAGGATAATGCACAAGATAACTACAAACCATTTTTTCATGCTGCGCCCTCCTTAGATGAAGATAGGACGTGCTGCTTTCTGAGGCCACTGTATAGCACAACAACGGGCCCGGGGGAAGCCATAACTCCATCAGGATCTTAGCTGGCCGGGCATTTTTCAAGTTGTTTGTTAGGCTGACAGGAAAATGTAGTCCCACGGTTTTGTCCACAGAAGGGTTGCGCTGCACTTTGGTTCCATGTTATTGCGCATATTTGACAAAAACCTCCAGTGTGGACTCTAGACCGGATTATGCCGCCCATTTTATGTGAAATTCTTTCAGCCCTGGTAATATTTGTGGCTGGGTTCATCAGGGGTTACAGCGGGTTCGGTTCCGGCATGTTTGCTGTGCTGGGCCTCTCACTGCTTTTCCCGCCATCTGAGATGGTCCCCCCTGTCCTTATCCTCGAGGTGGTAGCCAGCAGCTACCTGCTGCCAGGCGTCTGGCGGGTCGTAGACTGGTCCTCCATAGGATGGTTATTTCTAGGCGCAGCCATAGGCACGCCGGTTGGGGCCCGGATGCTGGCTATCGTACCCGCCAACAGCATGAGAGCGGCCATTGCTGTAATTGTGATGGCGCTGGTACTATTGTTTAGGAAAGGCGTACGTTTTCATCGGGTCTTTAATAAACCTGGCATAATAGGGACCGGAGTAGTTTCAGGGGTGTTGAACGGTGGCGCTGCCATAGGTGGGCCCCCAGTTATTCTTTTTTTCTTTTCTTCGAACTTGGAAGTTGCCATATCCCGGGCTTCCCTGATAGCCTACTTTTTTGGAACAGACCTCTATGCAGCATCGATGTGCGCTGTCCAGGGCCTCATAGGTTGGGGGACCCTAAGGCTTACCGCGGTACTGTTACCGCCACTGATGATCGGCCTGGCCTTGGGAAAGAGAAGCTTTATCAGGACGGATCCAGATGTCTTCCGCTTGAGGGTGTTTCAAATACTTATGCTTCTTTCTGTTGGTGCGCTGGTGCGCGCCGTGCTGGCCTAAAGTGGTGCATGGTTATTAGACGGTCAGGTCAGCAAAAGAGTAGGTAATATAAAAAAGTAAATCTTCCAACCAAAGGTCATGTTATGTTGAAGAGGAGGTACGATATGGGCATACCAGAACAAGGGTTCAGCAAAGAGCAGGTGTTTGAGAAACTTGTAGGGCTTCGCAGCCAGGATCTCGACTGGCGGTCTGGCAGGGTCTTTGGGTACATTTTTGATCCGGGTCCGGACGTGAGGGAGGTAGCCAAAGAGGCTTACGGAATGTTCCTAACTGAAAATGCACTTGATTTTACCGTATTTCCAAGTGTCTTGAAACTGGAGACAGACCTTGTGGACATGATGAGGCGGCACTTGGGAGGGGATGAACAGGTTGTGGGAAACTTTACGAGCGGCGGCACAGAAAGCATCATTTTGGCGGTCAAGGCCGCAAGGGATTACTTTCGCGCTAAAAGACCTGAAATTGCGGAGCCAGAGATGATTCTTCCCACAACGGGCCATGCAGCGTTTCACAAGGCAGCCCATTATCTGGGGGTCAAGGTTGTTTTAGTAAGTGTTGACCCGGTCACGTTCAAGGCCGACGTTAAGGCTGTCCGCAGGGCCATAAGCCCCAATACGATCTTGATAGTGGGTTCTGCGCCTTCTTATACCCATGGCGTGATTGATCCGATCAGGGAGATGGCAAAAGTGGCCACCGAAAACGGGATATTGTTTCATTGCGATGCATGCATGGGAGGATTCATGCTGCCCTATTTCAGGAGATTGGGGGCGAGGGTTGAGGATTTTGATTTTTCAGTACCCGGCGTCACCTCTATATCAGTTGACCTTCACAAGTATGCATATGCCGCGAAGGGTGCTTCAATAATTTTGTATCGCAGCAAGGAATTAAGGCGTTATCAAATCTTTTCATGCTCCCGGTGGACCGGTTATACGGTGGTGAACAATGCCGTTCAAAGCAGCAAGTCTGCGGGACCCATGGCGGCGGCATGGGCGGTTATCAATTACATCGGGGACAAGGGGTACCTCGAGCTTGCAAGAAAAAAGCTGGAGGCGACAAGGAAGGTGGTGGAAGGCATAAGGCAGATTGAAGGCCTGAGAATCCTTGGGGATCCTGAGATGTGCCTTGTGGCCTTCACCTCGGATGAGGTTAACGTGTTCCACCTGATCGACGAGATGAACAACAGAGGATGGTACATTCAACCGGCACTATCCTTTGACAACTCACCGCGACACATACACATGTCCATTAATGTCTCAAACGTTGCATGGATAGATGATTTTTTAAGGGATTTAGAAGAAGCGGTGAACAAGGCACGCCGAGCAAAGCAGGACGATTCAAGCGCCCAACTAAAAGAGATGCTTTCTTCCATGGACTTTTCTTCCATGACACAGGAAGACTTTTCTTCCATGCTCAAGCTGGCAGGAATTGACAGCGGAACATTGCCCCAGCGGATGGCAGAGATCAACGAGATAATGGATTTTCTTTCACCAGAGATACGGGAAAAATTATTGGTAGAATATGTAAACAATTTGTTTGCATGAAAGTAGGACGCACCAGCAGGAAGGAGGTAGGCCATGGGCACGCCATTTCCATTTGAGCTTTTGCTTGTTTTTGGTTTCCTTTCCATAATGTTGCTTGCAGGCCTGTTCTTGAGGGCGAAGGTTACTGTTCTTCAAAATTTTCTCTTCCCCGGGTGCCTCGTAGGGGGCGTGCTGGGTCTGATCCTAATCAATACCGGAACGGTCCACATATCATCAAAGACCTTGCAAGCCATTGCCTATCACCTTTTCAATATCTCCTTCATATCCGTTGGACTGACTTCTTCTGATATTGATACCGGACAGGGCGGGCACGGCAAAGAAATCGCAAAAGGGTCTGTGTGGATGGCACTGACACAAGGCATTACCTTTCCCCTTCAGGCGGTGATAGGGGGGCTGACGGTGGCGTTGCTTTCACTGTTTGGCTTGAAGCTATTTTCTACCTTTGGTTTTCTTTTGCCCCTGGGGTTTAATGAAGGACCCGGTGAGGCCCTGTCATTCGGCAAGGTTTGGGAGGGTATTGGCTTCCAAGATGCGGCCACAATAGGGATTGGTTTCGCCACCATGGGATATCTATTTTCGCTCTTGGTGGGGGTACCTCTGGTTAACTGGGGTATTAGAAAGGGATACTCTGCCCATGGCGGCAAGGCGCTTCCCAAGGATTTTCTGATAGGCATAGTTCCCAAGACACAAGAAAAAGAAAAGGCAGGCGAACTCACCATTCATTCGGGTAATACTGATACCCTCGCCTTCCAAATGGCAATGGTAGGGTTAATATACGTGATAACCTATTTTTTTGTAAAATATCTAGGAAGGTTACTGCCGGCCGATGTGGCAAAGATGATGTGGGGATTTTTCTTTTTCTTTGGTTTGGGGTTCGCACTTTGCGTCAAGTGGGTCATGAACAAGCTTGGATGGGCCTATCTTCTTGATCCGGGTATACAACGCAGAATCACCGGTTGGTCTGTTGATTTCCTCATTGTTGCCACCGTGGCCGCCATCCAGGTTTTGGTTGTGTGGAAGTATGTTATTCCATTCTTCGGTATCTCCTTGGTGGGGGGAATATTAACGACGCTAGTGGTGGTGTACCTGGGAAAGAGGCTTCCTTCATATAGTCTGGAGCGTATGGCGGCTATCTATGGCACTGTAACGGGTACAGTGTCATGCGGGCTGCTGTTATTAAGAATAGCGGACCCGGAGTTCCGCACCCCGGTTGCAATAGAGATAGCCATAATGAATGTCTTTGCCGTCCCTGTTGTGGGCGGGGGTACCATACTCATAAATGGTCCCATATGGTGGAACTGGAGCGTGCTTTTCACCACTGGGATATTTTTCGCAATCATGCTGGCGTCTGCAGCGGCAATAAGGGCCTTGGGCTTGTGGGGAAAGCGGGCCTATGAGTGAAGGGCATTCGCACACCTCGAGGTGACCTACGTCCAGCCTTGGCCGTACTAGGCAATGCCAGTTACTAGGCCTTGCTTTGAGATGAATTATAAATGCCAGCCTTTCGGCGTGCCTCTGATTTTTTGCTTATGTATGTACCTTCTATAAGGTCCAGGCCCAGTTTACCCGATATCATGGTTCTTAGATAATCAAGGTGGGGACAGACGGGGCCGTGGAAATTGTCCTTTGTGATACATGAAGCAAGGTGCACCACAATACGATCTTTTTCTATGTTTTCTTCTTTCTGTATAGTTCGTATTAGATCCAGCAATTTCCTATGAACAGCCCTTCCACAACATCCACCGCAAGTAAGGTACAAGGTCCGATAGGTATTGTTAGCCGGGTATGAAGAAAACAGCCCTGTTCTTTCATTAAATGCCTTTTCGCAAAAGTACCCGGAACACCGCTCCATAACGATATGACACTGCACTGTAACCACGTAGATTTTGCCTTTCACGTATGGTCCCTCCCGTTTTTGTGAGAGTTTGATAAGTTATACTGCTGTTTGCTTACCAGAAAGGGAGAGCTAGTGCAAACAGGGTTGTATATCAAAAAAATGTAGCTTATAGTTGCTGCCTGTAAATATAGGCAAATTTCTTCGGAAACGAAAGGATGATAAGGAATGAGCAAAACGGTTCTTGAGGTTTTTTTCCCGGGAGGAAAGAGAGTGGATGCAAAGATAGGAAAATTTGTGATTAAGACAGATCAACCAGTGTGGTCAGGGGGAGAAGGGTCTGCACCCGAGCCCTTCCAATTGTTCTTGGCCTCTATCGCCACTTGTGCGGGGATTTATGCGGTTAGTTTTTGCCAGTCGAGGGATATAAGCACAGACGGGATGTCTTTAACAATGGAATGTGAATGGGACGACGAAAGAAGGAGATATAAGAAATTTTCCATAAACCTCAAGTTGCCCAAAGGATTCGACAGTAGGTACAAGAAGGCCATAATAAGGTCTATGGACCTTTGCGCGGTGAAGAAGCATATGATAGAACCTCCGGAATTTGAAATCACCGCTTCATAGTTAGAAGCCAGTGAGAGGATACAAGAGATTCTTCCCAAGAGCAATGAAACCCGCCGGGGCATAATCAAATGGCTGTTTTGAGCGAGTCGGCGTATCTGCCTAGTTTGTGGCGATCAATGCCCACTTTTTGGCCTTCGCCACATTTGCATTTATTATGCTCTTCCAAGGTTCTCAAAGTACTTGGGAAAGGGATGAGGACCAGCAGGAGGTATAGCAATGATTTTGAAATCCATCTTGTGCGCATTAAGAGCCCGATCCAATTATGGCCAGATGTCCGGCAATAACAGCACGATTACTCGCAGACCAGCCGGAGGATGTCTGTTTTTGCCTCCAAAATGTCCTGGTCGTCATCCTCCAGGCCAGGGATGCCTCCAAATATCCCCATGTCGGCTAACGCGGATTTTATTATCGCGGGCGGATTGGGGAAGTAGATGTCCCGTAACTTATGCAAAAACTGACCGATTTCCCACAACTGTTTCAGGGAATCAGGGTAATCTCCTTCTTCTTCGGTCAGGTGCAGGGAGGACTCAGTGATGGCCCTCCATTTGTCAGGAACTAGATTGGCGCCTGCCGATACCACACCGCTGAGGCTCGGATATTCAAGAAAACGCGCCTCGTCGCCGTCATATATCCTGAAACTCGCGTGCCTGCGGACGGCCTTTTGGTAGTTGTACGCGCGATCCAGTGTGCCCAAAAAGATCAGTGCAAGGATAAAATCCATCTCTGCCATTTCCTTCAAGATTGACGTGCGGATATTCTTTCGCTTTATAGAGCTTCGAACTTGGGACACTGAAGCAGGATCATTAACTACTACAAAGGGCCGCTCTGCAAGGCGGAACAGTTCCTCATAGAGGGTCGGAAGCCCTCTATTGCTATGGTAAAGAAGGGGAGTGTCCACCCAGTAAATGGGACGGTCGTGTAAAGTGCTCTCTGTTACCTTTTGAAGGGCTACTAGGTTGCGCCTGGTCTCTGCCTCGTCTTTTCCGCTAATCCATACAAGTAAAGGCAAGCCCTCAGGAAGAAGCGCCATTGTCCTTTCAAACAATTCCTTTTTTACCTTTAGGCCGAGTTTTCTGCCTTCACCGGCCCATGGGCTGGAGATCAAAATTCCATGGGCATGTTGGGAAACCTTTTCCAGTAACCTTTCGAGTCCTGGGATATCAACTGTGTCCCCAGTTTCAGTAGGTGTCACTAAGTCAACAATCAGTCCTCGGGGCGGATCTTGAAATGCCATTAATCCTGAATTCCTCCCTGCCTAGAAGGTCATGGAGATGTGCTATTCCCTTGATGTGTTTTTCCCTGTCCACCACGACAAGGTGCGTTATCCCATATAGTTCCATTATGCCAAGGGCCTCGGCAGCGCTCTGGTTCTCATCAATGGTTTTGGGTGAAGGTGACATGATTCCATCCACCAAGAGATCATGAATTTCCTTGCTTTTTAGCAAGGCCCTTCTCAAGTCCCCGTCGGTAACTATACCTTGAAGACGATTGTTACCGTCTGCCACCAATGTTGCGCCGATGCCCTTGTTGTTGATTACCGCTATGGCATCGCCGACCTTGGTACCCAGCTTTACAACGGGGACATTATCGCCCGTAAGCATGATTTCCTTGACCTTCAGGGCCAAGCGCTCTCCCAGAGTACCACCTGGATGAAATTTCCTAAAGTCTTCTTTTCCGAACCTGCGCTTATTTATAAGCACCACGGCAAGGGCGTCCCCCATGGCAAGGGCGGCGGTGGTGCTCGCAGTGGGGGCCAGTCCCAGGGGGCAGGCTTCCCGTTCCACGCCTACATCAATAACAACGTCACTGGCCATAGCCATGGGGGAGTCCGGGGCGCCAGTGAATGATATGATCCTGGCTCCCATATTTTTCAGAATGGGAAGGATGGTGTTGATTTCGGGGGTCCGTCCACTGTTAGAAATCGCCAGCACGATGTCATCTTTGGTCACCATTCCCAGGTCACCGTGGATTGCCTCTGCAGGATGCAGGAAAAGAGAAGGTGTCCCCGTGCTATTGAGCGTGGCAGTGATTTTTCTGGCCACCAGGCCGGATTTTCCCATGCCCGTAAGAATAACGCGACCCTTGGCCTTTAATATTATTTCAACCGCCTTCTTGAACTCAGGGCCTATCTTATCGACTAGTCCGAGAATCCCGTGGGCCTCTATTTTCAGCACCTGTTTGGCTTGTTCTATGACCATGTGCCTTTCCCGGTTTTGTCATCCCCATATAGCTAAAATTTCTCCCTGACTTTCTATCACGTAGGGATTAAAATGTTCAAGAGTTAAGTTTTGAGGTGTTCTCTGAGGCATTGGCTTTCCCAAAACCGGTAGATACTCAGGAGCAGAGCGATGAGCAGTCGTTTTGTGGTTCATGAACACCATTCGTCTAGGTTGCACTATGACCTTCGTCTCGAGATGGACGGGGTTTTAAAGTCGTGGGCCCTGCCCAAGGGTCCTTCCATGAACCCAAAGTACAAACGGCTTGCCGTACAGGTGGAAGATCATCCTGTTGAGTATGGAGATTTTGAGGGGATAATACCTGAAGGCTCGTATGGAGCTGGGCCGGTCGTGATCTGGGACAAGGGCAGCTTTGATCTTATTGAGCAAAAACCAGATAAAATCTCTTTCAAACTCAACGGTGAAAAACTCAAAGGAGAGTTCACTCTGGCCAAATTGAAAAGAGGGCAAAGAGGGAATGAATGGCTTCTGATAAAAAGAAAAGACGGGCTGGAAGATCCAAACTGGAAGCTTGAAAAGGTCCTTACACCAGAGAAAAGAAAGGAGCTAGGAATAAAACAACCACCCTGCGCTACTTCCTGATACCGTCGCCCAGATTTTTCCCGTGGCAAATGACCTCTGAGCATACATTCCGCTATTCCTCCACTGTGGTATTCCACTGTTTCATTATTCCATTCCTGTCTTTTTCCTTATTTCAAATACCACTGTTCCACCGCCCGTATATTCACATGGGTCCAGACACTGGACATACGCGACTTCGGGGTCTTTTGAAAGGCCGATGTCCCTTGGATCCACTCCCCTGTAAAGGGCAATATGATATGGGAGAATAGAGGCTAAGGAGTGCATACATACGTTGTCTGTTTCTTTGAGGTTAAACTTGTAACCTTGCTCGAGGACGATTTTGTCCCCAACCCTGTACACCGGACAGGTTCCCCTGATTTCTTTCACTGTTATGACCAGTCTTTCCATAGTGCACTCCTCGTACGCTACTTTTAGGAGCCTCAGGGTATCAAGGAACACCCTGCCCAATCTGGCCCTATGTCAATATCCCCATTGTGGGGAGCAGCTCAAGCAATACATATCTCCTGTGTTCCCGGGCAGCGCATATGAACCGGTAGGTATCAGACTGTTCAATAGGAGCGTTACGCTTTCGCCGGTACTCCACCAATCTCGGCCGCCACAGCCCGTCATCGTAGTGGAGTTTCTTGTCTGCCGATTTGGGTTTGAAGAATTCTCCCTTTGCAATGGCGGTCTTCCACTTTGAAACTCGTTCCTGCTTTGGGGCCTCATACCTTATCAATGATTCAAGTGGTGTTGCTATGTCTTCCCAAGGGGTGGGACCCGAAGGATCGGTGACGCCTTGGGCAATGCCTGAAAAGCTACAGAAAAAATCATAAAGTTTCTTGCATGCCCTCATGTAAGTTAGGGGATTGTCTCTTCTCACTTTCTCAGGGTCGCCCCCCTGAGATTCATATTCGAATTCCCACTTGAGATATGGCCTGTCAGGAAAGGTGGCCACCGCGGCATGCCCTACCGGAACAATTTCAGCGAAATCGCTGACAAACCGCGTCTTGAATTCCTCAAATTTAGCCCAAATGTAATGAGTGATTGAGCTTTTGTGTGACCCTGTTATTCGTATTGACTCGCCTTTTACCTTATTCCAATCACTTGCTATCCCGAGGAAGCCGCTATGTGAAAAGGTGTCGGCGTACGCATGGCAAACAATTCCGATGAGATGTGGCCAAAATTTTTGGTTTCTTTTTTTTAGGGCATGTTGAAGCATTTTTTTGGCAACCGGGCTGTCCTCAGCGCATATCAGCTTTCTGATGAAAGCCTTTCTAGGAAGTTTGGTGTTGCCTGAGGCACCTCCCGGAAGAAAATGAAAGGGAATCCAAACCCGCCATTGGTCGCCTGGGAGAGTATTCTGGTAATCTATGGGACGGTGGCTTGTCATGGTGGGAAGGATACCCTTGCCGTTAGGAAGTGCTACTGCTTCGGCATCAATAGCATCATCCACAAATTGAGATGAATAGGCAATGGTATACGAGGTTTCGGGATTCAAGCCCGCTGCTCTGCAGAGCGCATACACGCCGTAAAAGTGCATGTCTATTTGCATCGTGCCTCCCCTTTATATGTATTTTTTTGCTCCCACAAGGTGACTGCGGAAGTAACTGTTGTCCAAGCGGTCGGTTTTTATTCTTTTCCCCTTGCCAGGCGCATGGATGAAGCGATTTCCTCCCACATATATTCCCACATGCGAAACCGTGCGTCCCCTAGAGGTAGCAAAGAAAACCAGGTCGCCTTTTCTCATATCCCGCAATGGGATTGGAATTCCCAGCTTCCACTGTTGAAATGAGGACCTGGGAAGGTTTAACCCATTGAGTTGATACACCGCCATAGTAAAGCCGCTGCAGTCAAAACCACTTTTGGGAGAGGTGCCGCCCCATTGATATGGAAGACCAATGAAGCTGTAAGCGGTTTTAACGATCCTTTCCCTGAGTCTTGCCTTGCCCTTTTCATCAGAGAGGTATCGCACAAATGACTTCGGGCTTATAATAAAAACTTTTTTAATAATTCCCTTTTGTTGCAGGAGCAGAGCCTTTCTTGAGGCAAGGGAGTAAGAAGGAAAGTTTCCAAACCTCACCTTGTACAGGCCGGATGGGTCCCTGAAGTAAAATGCCCAGATGTCGTGTGCTTGTAACGCATGGGTCAGGCGTATGGCATTCTCGACCTTGGAGAAGGCGCCTACCTGAACCGAATAGCCGAGCCTGATCTCCGGCCTTCGGGCTTGAGGAGGGAGGGGGCTTTGCCTATGGGAAGGCGCACAAGAAGGCAAAAGAAGGGCTAGGACAGCAAGCAAAATAGTGAGGAAGCATAAATGTGATCTTGTAAATCTTTCAGCCATGTTTTTCTAAGGCAACTATATGCCCGCCAACGGGATTTTGTCAATCAGTGTGGGTATTCCGGGTTGAGTTGTTGATTTTATTGGCGTAAGCGAATATTATCCTGAAGTTCTACAAGACAAATCGGCAGCAAGGGATTTGGACATGAGACTAGAGATTAAAGACGTGGCTCGAATGCTAGATCTCCCCGAGGCCACCATCGCCAGGTGGATCAAGCAGGGAAAGATTCCCGCAAAATTGGAAAGAGGACGATACATCTTTGAAGACAGACAGTTGAAGGCCTGGGCCAGGACCCACAATATCACCTTGCGTGAGGACAAGTTGCATGAGCAGTCAAATAACGAGGATGACATCACTCTGCACGATGCTATGGAGCGGGGAGGCGTGTTTTTCGACGTAAAAGGTGATAATCCCGAGGAAGTGCTTAAGTCGGCGGTAGCGTTGATGGATTTGCCGCCAAGCGTAGACAGGGAGGTTCTCCTGGAAAAGCTCTTGCAGCGGGAGGAGCTGTCCTCCACGGGAATTGGTGAAGGAGTGGCCATACCCCACCCGAGGCATCCTTTGGAGAGTTTTCCCCTAAAAGCCACAGTGACAACGTGCTTTCTGGAAAAAGAGGTGGACTTCAATTCTGTTGATGGCAGACTCGTATTCGTCATATTTGTCATGCTCAGCAGGTCAACCAAGATTCACCTTAAATTGCTCTCCAGGCTGAGCTTTTGCTTGCGAAACAGGGAGTTTGTACATATGCTGCGCTCGCGTCCGCAGCCCGAACAGCTTCTGTGCAAGGTTAAGGAGCTTGAAGGTCAACTATAAAAATACTGGTGGAATAATGGTTAGGGATGTCAGACCCTGAGAATGAAGATTTTCATACACAACCTAAACGAGCGGCTCCAATTGGTCATAATCGGGGCCGTGGTAGGGGTGGGAGGAGGCGTTGCCTCCGTGGCCCTGAATAGAGCCCTGGAATGGGGCGCGGAGTTACTGCACCCTTACCGGCACCACTGGTTTTCCTTTCTACTCCCTGCCTGTGGGGCGGCCCTATCTTCTATCTTCCTCTTTAATTTGGCAAAAGACATTGGCGGGCACGGGGTGCCTGAAGTGATATACAGTGTCATACGCCGTGGAGGTCTACTGAGATTCCGGTCAAGTTATTCTAGGCTCGTGTCCTGTTGCTTGACCATTGCCAGTGGTGGATCTGCAGGTCCGGAAAGTCCGGTAGTTATAAGCGGTGCCAGCGTGGCCTCGAATATTGCAAGTTTTTTCCGGCTCCGGGACCGCCAGCGTATTGTGCTTGTAGGTGGGGGGGCGGCTGCTGCCATTGCTTCAATTTTCAATGCCCCCGTAGCGGGGATCGCCTTCAGCCTGGAGGCCATCATGGGGGAATGGACCCCTACAAACTTGATTACCATAGGGGTTGCTTCGGCTGTGGGCACAGAGGTCAGCCGGCTCTTGCAAGGCAATCAGATTCCATTCGAGGGTCAGCCTTTTACCATCTCCAACCTTGACCTAGTGGCATGTCTGGGGCTGGCCATGTTTACGAGCATGGCCTCCGTATTATTGATCAGGCTGCTGAGATGCGTCAGGGAAATATCTAGTAAGACAGTTTCTTTACACTGGGTAAGGGCAGCAAGCGGGGGCCTTGTTGTTGGTCTAATAGGTCTGATGTTGCCTTCGATAATGGGCGAGGGCTATGGCGCAATACGTACAGTGATAGGAGGGAGTTTTTCAGAAGGCCTTGCCATAGCGGGCCTGATTGCCCTGGGAAAGATAGTAGCAACTTGCCTTACTATCGGCACCGGGGGGATGGGGGGACTTTTTGCCCCATGCCTTGTGATAGGGAGCTTCACAGGGCTCTTTTACCAGCGATTTCTGATTTACCTTTTGCCGGGAGTGCACTGGGCAGGGGAGCCGTATTTCGCGTTGGTCGGCATGGCTGGAGTGATCAGCAGTGTTTTGCAGGCCCCCATGACTGGAATATTCTTAATTACGGAGATTACGGGTGGGTATCAGGTACTGGTGTCCGTGCTGTTGGTTTCGGTGATAAGTGTGACTCTCAGCCATATATTTGAGCCATTTTCAGTGTACCATCACGAGCTTGTGGCACACGGCGAGCTGTTGCGCCCGCGAACTGACAGAAGGGTTCTTTCAGAGCTGTCTATCACAGAGTTGCTGGACAGCGATTACCAAGAGGTTCCGCCGGAGATGCCGCTTAGGGAATTCGTGGAGCTTGTTAAACGCAGCCCTTACCATTTCTTCCCAGTGATTGATTCAAAGACAAAAAGGTACCTGGGCCTTATCCACTTTGATGACGTGCGGGCTTATCTTTTCGACGCGAACCTGTATGATTCTCTCCTTGTAGAAGAGCTCATGGATACCACGGTGCCCACCATCTCCCTTGACGATGAACTGACAGAGGTGCTAGATGTTTTTGAATATGGACATGATTCAACCCTTCCAGTGGTCCACGATGGGAGATTCTTGGGCCTTATCTCCAAGGCAACAATACTGGATCATTACCGAAAGGAACTGATCGTGGAAGAAGAGATCTAAGGAGGATCAATACAATGCGGAACGAACTCCTGCATATCTTTAGGAACACTCCGTTCGGCCGGGAAACACTCATGGCCTCGGTATATTTTTGCAAGGAAACAGGCACCTCCCTCAGGGTATACATTCCCAAATTTCGGCAGTTTCTCATGTATTTTGAGCACGAGGTTGTGACAGTGGACCTTGACAGGGCATTTCTCAGGGACCCCGGTACCGCAAAGAAACATGCCGAGGAAATCGTCCTCGAGGGTGGCCTTACGCCCCATTTTATAGAGCCCAAGGGATTCACTGCGTCAACTCTCCCGGACTTGCCGGTTGACTATCGTTATATGACCTGTCCCAGAACCATTAGTAACCTTTCAGCCAAGATAGGGCTGGGGTATATAGGTCCTCGCGTACGAAACATCATTAGAAGTGCAGATTTTCCTGTATTTATTCCTACCCCAGTTTATAAAGAGTGGAAAAGGATCGTTGTCTTCTTTGGTGGCTCCCAGAATGCCATAAAAGCAGTCCAGTATGGAATTGAAATAGCCACTGTGTCTGGATTTCCTCTTATCCTTTTTACACAGGGTGAGGACAAGGATCTGAGGTATTATGAAGATGAAATCAAAAAGGCAGGCCTCTTTGAGAAACTTGAGACGTTGGGATTTGATTGGTTATTTTTTGATAGGGGCGAACTGAAAATAAATCTCTATGAAGTACCCCACGATAGCCTGGCAATTGTGGGAGCCTATGGCCATGGCGTGATCAAAGAGGTCCTGTTTGGAAGCAAGATGGAGGAGATCCAGACGGTTCTTCCCAACAGTATGCTGATTGTAGGACCCAACTGTACACCTGTGATAGGTTAGAGTGTGGCTATATCAGTTTCTGGTCCTCAGGAAACTCATTGCTTGAGTGTATCCCAGTGGAAGGAGTCATTGCCGATTGGCAACCTACAAGTAGTGCACCCCGCTTTACCCTCGATGAGTAGTATGAAATAACCCCCATCCCAGTAGTAGTGCCTCCTTGCAAATTATTTTTGTAGACCAACTTCGCCGTTCAATCGTCTTATAAACAAAAACATATGGGAGGGAGGTATCTGAAATGAAGCGATTTTGGATGGTGATTGGTATTGGATGTTTGGTTGGAGCCTTTGCGTTTTGTGATGTGGCACTTGCGGGCAGGATAGCCCGTAGGCAAATAAGGCAGCAAAAGAGGATTCATCAGGGCATTGCAAGTGGTGAGCTGACTTGCAGGGAGACCCGCAGGCTCGAGAGGGAGCAAGTGCGTATTCAGAGGGCAAAACGTAGGGCCTGGAGTGATGGGCGCCTTACCCCACGGGAAAGGGTGCGGCTCGAGGTGATGCAAGATAAGGCCAGTGCCGATATATATCGCCTCAAGCACAATGACTGGACTAGGTAAAAGACAACCATCTGAAATTCCATGAAGCATAGCGCCTGCTGAACCGATACTAAGGATGTATGATACCATCAGCCGGCAAATTAAAAGGAGATACGTCCTCCGCAGGCGCCACCCCGTACCTTGAGGAGCTTGTCAAAAGAGCCAAGAAGGGTGACATAGAGGCATTTGAGTCTTTGGCCAGATATTACTGGGCCCCTGTCTACAGGATGGTTTATCATCGTGTGCGATCTAGGATGGATGCTGAAGATATAACCCAGGATGTATTTATTACTGCCTTTAAGCGCATCAGGAGCCTTAACGAAGAATCCAAATTTCGATCATGGTTATACACAGTTGCAATAAACCGGGTGCGAGACCATATGAGAAAAAGGAAGTTGCTTAATCTCATAGGTTTTTCAGCACTTAAACAAGACAATGACATAGAACAACAAGGGATATCCGAAGGCCCGAACGCTTTTGAAAAAGTTTTAAGAAAGGATTTTTGGAACGAGGTGGAAAAGTTTCTTAGCGAGCTTTCAAGATTTGAGAGAGAAGTTTTCATATTGCGGTTTATGGATCAGTTGAACATTTCAGAAATAGCAGAAGTGATGGGAAGAGGTCAGAGCACCATAAAGACCCATCTTTACAGGGCGCTAAAGAAATTCAGAGCTGAGGCAAGGTTTCAAACGTTCTTGGAAGGGATCGAGTAATGGAAAATCAAACAAAACATCTTACTGAAGAGCAGATAACATGGGCCATAATTGATGAGAATGAATTGCCACAAATGGCAAAGGACCATTTGATCCGGTGCCAAATGTGTTCTAGAAAGGTGGAGTCCCTTGGATCCAGCCTCGGCAAGATTAGGAAACTTGCGACGGAATCTGTGCGCGTTCCTCCACCACGTCCAGTTTTTGAAAGGAAGAAATCTAAACAAAGATCCATTGTATTCTCGTGGGGCCACTTGGGGCTGTCTGCTGCGCTAGCTGGGGTGTTAGTCGTTGTAGTTTTTGGTGGTTTTCAGATCAATCAATACCGACTACACAAACGGATAGCAGCGGTGACCCGGGAGATGGAAATGGATATGAGTCTAATGGCTGAGGTGGATGACCTGATAGAGAACCCGCTTCCACGAATTTATGAGGAAATCTC
>QMLZ01000043.1 GCA_003646995.1 Deltaproteobacteria bacterium
CATAACCCCCAACAATATGGTCATAATGGACGTGAAGATTAGCGATGACTCCCCGGATTATGCAAATGCAAGGGGCGAGAGTGTGCCAATCAACACCAAGAGTGCAGAAACTACAATGATGGTTGCCAGCGGGGACACCGTAATTATAGGAGGAATCTACAAGGAGAACAAAGGTGTAAGCGAGACTGGGCAGCCGTGGTTGAAGGATATCCCGATTATTGGATGGTTGTTTAAAAACAAGACCTGGAACAACACCAAAAGGGAACTTTTGATCTTCCTCACCCCAACCGTGTTACCTGCCGGCTAAGGTGCCTAGTCGATTTGTAGGCATCCCAGAATTCTAGCAATATCCAAGAGGCGGGCCACGTGATAGTCCGCCTCTAGTTTTTCATTCTTGTAGGCAACAAAAACGACGCCAGCTGCTCTCGCTGTTTCCTGATCTACCGCGGAGTCACCCACATACATCCCCTGTGAAGGGGCCAGATCGAAATGTCGCAGGATCTTGTTTATTGGCTCAGGGTGTGGCTTGGGATTCCTGACGTCAAGGCAAGATACTACCATGTCGAAAAAGTCATCTAGGCCATGAGTCTTTATCACGTCAGAGATCGTATTGCTTCTGTTAGTCGCCATTGCTAGGAAAAAACGAGGCTTCAATATAGCGAGCAGTTCCTTGGCCCCTGGCTCTGGTGTCATGTCTTTGATAAATGGCATGTAGTCCATGTTCATGCGATATTGCTGTGCTCTTTCCAAATAGGGTGTGTCCTTGAATAGGAATCTTACCGACTCTTCGGCGGTGTGCATGTGTATGTATTCAACCTGAGCCTCCTTCATAGAGGGCAGGCCGAATTTTGTAAGAAGATGATTATAATAGTTGATGTTTGCCTGCCGGGAATCGAACAACACACCGTCACAGTCAAAAATCACCACTTTTATGTGCTTAAAAGGTAAATCCATGGTCCAGTTCTCGGCCCTCTTGGCCTAAAAAGAAAAGCAGGTTAGTAACATCCACCTGCTTTTCCCTGCGTTCCAAATATTCAAAAGGATCCAACGCCTAAATTCCAATGCGGGCGTTGAAACAGGAAGTGCACTGTCAGTAGTCAGTAATGCTTAGTGAAAATGCCTTTCCCTCATGAAACCAAGGAGTTGAAATACCGTCTTAATGGCTGCCACTGTTATCCCTAGGCCTACAATTCCCAAGGCGAGATATAAGAAGCCAAAGAAGATGATATGATCAACGTTCCATTGCCATTCAAAAATGAAAGGTAACATTGTTCAACACTCCTCAAGGAAGTTTACATCACTAGGCGGTGTTAAGCTCTTTCTCTTTCGGAAAAATGGGCAGGTACCTATAGGAAAGAGAATAGAGCAAAAAGCCATAACCAATGACCGCCATTGATATACCCCACTCCTGCCAAGTAGGAAGGTAGCTTACAAATTTGTCAAATGGCATTACGGGAATAGCCAGTGTGACCACAGTGAAGACAAATCTGTTGAGCACTATTCCCGTACAATTCATCAGGCAGCCCGCAATCAACCATCCTTCTGTTTGTCGTGCTTTTGGGATTAAAAGAATGATGGCAGGGACTATACCAAAAATTCCGATTTCAGCAATGACTAACCAAACGCCGTAAGGGCCTTCTTTATAAAAGTCCATGAAGGTTAATCCTGCTTTCGGCACTATTCCGTAGGCCCATCCAATGGTATCAGCTATCTTGAGAACCATGTAAAGGGCCAGAAGCC
This sequence comes from Deltaproteobacteria bacterium, assembly GCA_003646995.1. Next base: position 1,741 of record QMLZ01000043.1, read on the forward strand.
ACCCAGAGATCTTGGCCAGTGTTTGGAATGCCTTGTCAGGGACCAGCTTCTTTCTTGTAATCTTTTCCACAAGCTTAGTGCATAGGATGGTAAATGAAGGACCAGCCGCGATAGCCGAAAGGATGAAGAGGAAGAAGGTCCATGGCCAGATATAGAACCCTCCTCTTGCCGCAAATGGCCTCGCATACATGACACCAAAGAGGCCTCCCAGGGAACCCTGGTGAAAGAATGAAAGAAATGTCCCTGTTGCGGCAAACACGGCCATAATTTCATGAAGATTGTTTCCAAACAATCGGAGTTCCCGGATCTCTTCTATTTTCCTGTTTTCCAAGATGATGGGAATATACTCGATCAACAGAACCCCTAGATAGGTTGTAATACAAAAGGACACTTCCGTCAGCATGGAATGAACATTGGCATGCCAGAAAATAAACCACCCTCTCAGGGGTTGTCCTATATCAATACCCAGCATAGCAACTGCACCGGAGTAGCAGATAAACCCGATAATAACCGCTGAATTTATAATGTCTTTCAGCTCTTTTTTCCCAATAATATAGGTAAGGAATCCTGTGAAAAAGGCCCCGGCACCCAGCGCAATAACAGCAAGATCAAACACGATCCAAAGGGCAAAGGCAAAATAATTGGTCATATTTGTCTGGTTCAGCCCCTTATACAGGCAAAGGAAAGCTGAAACGAGGCCCCAACCCAGCAGACCTAACCAAGGCAGAGTCCAAAGAAAGAACTTCCCTGGTGAGCACCTCTTAACTCCTTCTGGAATTAATACAGAATCCATCCCTTTCCTCCTAATAAGCTTTCGGCCTACTGCTTAGCCAGCCTTAGTCACGGGTTGTAATTCTTCAGGCCGGTAATTGTCGGCCAGCTTTCTGACCCATTCTTTGCTAGAGAGATAATAAACCTTCGGTTCTGTTCCCAGCCTCTCCAAGAGCCTAAAGGCCCTAGGGCTTTTGGCCAGTTTGCTGACCTTATGGTTAGGATTATTCAAGTCACCAAATGTTATGGCTTGGGCCGGACAGGCCTCTGCGCAAGCAGTAATATACTCTCCTTCCTCCAGTTCTCGGCGACCTTCGGCATAAGCCTTTTCTTTTGCCCTCATAAGCCGGTGGTGGCAAAAAGTGCATTTTTCCACCACACCTCTCATCCTCGGAGAAACCTCTGGGGAAAGATATTTATCAAGGCCTTTTCCCTTTGGGAAGTAACCGTCATACCAATTAAAGTTTCTGGCATGATAAGGACAGGCAGCTATGCAGTACCTGCACCCTATACACCGAGTATAGATCTGACTGACTATACCAGTATTAGGATCTAAGCGAGTGGCCGTGGCCGGGCACACTGAGACACAGGGGGTATGATGTTCGCACTGCATACAGGGGCGGGGGAAGTAACTAACCTCTGTATGAGGGAAAGGTTTTCCGTTAGTAATCTTGTAAAGCCTCATCCATGCAACGTTTCGTTGCTTGTCTGATTCGTCCGGCCACACAGTTACGTTGTTTTCCGCTGCGCATGCAACCATACACGTGGCACAGCCAGTACACTTGTCAAGATCAATTGTCATACCGTAGCGAGGGCCTTTTCCGTGTGCTTCTTCCATAACGAACCTCTTTGTTATGTAATGTGCTTCCTAAGCAGATAAACTTACGTCTTTTTTATCCTTGCCGGCGTAGTCCACCATGCGGGCAATCCACTTAAGGCGTCCTTGCTAGTGCCGATTAGCCAATTGGGATTGGCTCCTTTGCCCCTCAAGAATTCATCATAGGCACTATGGCCAAAGCCTCGGGGTACGAATATGTATCCGGGAAATGCTCCCTCAAATAGCGTCACCCTTAAGGTCGTTTTTCCTAAAGGTGTCTCTACTACGATCTTGTCCCCTTCCCTAAGACCGTACTGCTTGGCAGTCTGAGGATTTATCTCGGCAAATGAGTCCTTCTTAAGCAGCTGATTATCAAACCATGTCTTTGTCAGGAATGGGGGGCTAGGCACCCAGCTATCAGAGAGGTTTATTATTTCATAAGGAGCCATTACCAGAGGAAATCTGGTGTTGGTGCCGGGTAAAACAGGTGGCTCTTGATGAGGCAGAAAAGCCTCGTCCCCAGTGGCCTCAATAGCCATTTCTTTCAAGACTTGAGCGGGCTTATCGCTCACTTGAGCAAATTCATCAGCGGCAAGCTGGATCTGCGTACTGAAAAACTCAAACTTGTAGTTCGGGGTCTTAAAAATCTTTTCCCAGTTTTTAAAAGAGTGAGTCGGTCTATACCACATGCCCGTGGCCTTGATGGCCTCCCACATTTCCTCGAAGCTCTTGTAGCCGGGCTTGGGCGAGGTCCCTTTTTTCATCTGCACCCAAGGAGGTGTTCCATCGTGGGAAACCATTCCACCACCGCTTGCAAATAGTCCCTCAGCCCTTGTCTTAAGGACTTGCTCATAGCTATCCCAAGGAAAGGCCGAAGCTACAGGTTCTTCTAAGGCTTTTGCAACTTCCAACAATGTATCACCCAGGTTTTTCGTGCGAAATACTGGGCCCACTACAGGCTTGGAAAGGCCATAAAACGCGTACTGCAGGGCAGGAGGCCACAATATCTCTTCCATCTTTTCCAAAAAAGTATGGTCGGGAAGGACCAGGTCGGCCATCAAGGCCGTCTCATCTCGATAGGGTGAGAAACTGACGATAAAGGGTATTTTCTTGAGGGCTTGGTAAAAAAGACTCCCGTCAGGTTCGGTGTGGGAAGGGTTGGCACCAAAAATCAATAAAGTGTCAACCAGCGGTGTGGAAGATTTCACCACTGCCTCTGAGAAATTGCGTATCAAACCGTCCGTAAAAGGATACCTTTTGGAATCAGCACCATCCACACGAGGCTTTGCCAACCCTGCCTCAGCTATGGGATCTGGCTCAAAAGCGGGTAGATCCTTCAGTGGGAGAGGGTCGTGCACAAGAACACCACCTGGCATGTTAATATTACCGACCAAGGCGTTGAGGCTGTGTACAGCCATAAATTCATAGATGCTCCCATTGAGCAGCCCTTTACCTTTGCCGAAAATGGCAATCGGCGCCCGTGCCCTTGCAAAGTCCCTAGCAAGCTTTTCAATTGCCCCGGGTTCTATTCCGGTGATATCCGCTACTTGGGAAGGGGGGTATTTTTGAAAGACCAGAGACTTGAAGCCCATATGACGTTTGCCATCGGATGATGTCCAGTCTTCAAAACCAAAGGTATGGTTTTCCACAAACTCCCTACTGAATAACCCCTCTTTTATGATTACATAGGCCATTCCGAGGGCTAGGGCTGCTTCGGTACCTGGCCTTACAGGGAGCCACTGGTCTGCTTTTGAGGCAGTATTGGAAGCCCTCGAATCCACTTGTACAATGCGTATTTTTCCTTTTCGGTTTTGCTCGTGCCACATCCCCCATGTGTTAAGTATCCTTCCAGGAGAACCCCAACCCTCTAACAGACCACAACCGAAGCTGAGGATAAAGTCGGAGTTTTCGAGATCAAAACCAATAGGTCCCTCTCTGCCTTGCATCAGAACGTTCAGCATCCAGTAAGTATCTTCCACTGAGGCGCACCTGATATAGTTAGGGCTTCCAATAGCCCTTAGGAGGCGCGAAATGAGGAGGGAAATGGTCGAATCCCTTCTGTTTCCATCTATCGCAACCAATTGTTCAGGTTTTCCGTCTAATCTGAGTCTCTTTACCTTGGAGGCCAGAATCCCTATGGCCTCCTCCCACGAAATGGGCACAAACTCTCCCAGGCCACGGGGCCCTACTCGTTTCATGGGCGAGGTGAATCGCAGATCCTTATCGTAAAGCAGTTGAAGACCCCCCATACCAACAGGGCATATTCCCCCTGGGTTTATGGGAAAGTCTGTCCTGCCTTCTATCTTAACGGCCCGATCGTCCACCTTCCGCACCTCAATACCGCATCCTCCTGGACACAGTGTGCAGACACTCTTTTCGTGGCTAAAGGCGCCGGCAGGTGGTACAGGCACCCAGGGCCAATTTTGAGTCCATATAGCGATGTCATCCGTTAGCTTCCACGGAAGCGGCGTCACCTGAAGCCCCGCTACTCCTCCAACGACAAGCTTTACAAAGTCTCTCCTCGTGATTCCCATCGCAATTACCCCTTATTTGTGGCAGACAAAACAGGCATTATTCTCCTCGTGCCCCATCTTACTATGGCACTCGGCGCAGTCATCCATTTTCATCCGATCCCAGTTATGTTTTTTGTAACCGGATATCCGCTTGCCCCAAATGTTTCTGCTGTATCCCGTGATCCGGTTTGACTCGTAAGGTGGCAGTTGAGCGAGATGACCATGGTCCCCGTGGCAGGTCTTGCAATCCAACTCAGCCATCTTCACGTGAGCAATGTGCGGAAAGTAAACACAATCGGGTTGTTGATAATATGAAAACCATGGGATCTCCTTTTCAGGGCCCACGTATGTCTGCAAAAAGAATTTTTCCTCTTGTGTTTCCCCTAAGGGGGTTTCGGGGTCGTCATGGCACTCGGTGCATTTGGATAACTTCGGAATCCCTGCAAAGGTTCCGTCTTCGCGGAATTCATGGCAGAATAAGCACTTCTCTGTTTCGGTGTCTCCTTCGATGCCCTCTACCCTCTCGGGATTCATATGAATTGCGTGACTGAAATTAAAGGGTTGGGGCTGTTTTGAGTAGAGAACCATGGGAAAGATAATCCAGCCGATTATGAGAGAGCCTACAAAGCCTGCAACGAAAAAAAGAATTCCCCCGACAAAAGAAGATTTGCTTGAAGTGGTTTTCTTCTCCATAAGATAGGCCTCGTTACTCTAAGGTTGATAAACCAGATTGTGGCAGTTTTGCGTATTTACATAGTACGCCTTTTTTTGTCAAGGAAAATTACCTTAAAGGCTTGAAAATCAACCGAATAGGGTGAGTGAAGTAGGAGGCGAGGGATTATTCAACATAAGACATCAAACCCCTCCTTTCAGGAAGGGTTTGATGTCTTTGAAGCAATCAATGTAAAGAGCCAGATAGCACCTAGCCCCGTGCCTAGGAAAACTTTTTCATTCTTTTGCGTCTTCTCTTGGCGGCCTTTGCCTGCTTCTTTTTCCGCTGCACACTAGGCTTGTCATAGAAGCGCCTTTCCTTGATTTCCGAGAAAAAGCCTTCTTTTGTTAATTTCCGTTTTAGGTCTTTAATGGCCTTTTCTATTTGATTGTCCTGAACAACAACTTTCATAGTTTCACCACCTTACTATTAAAATAAAAAAGCACCTCTTTTCTGGTCTTTTGAGGTGCTTTCCTTTCCCTACTCAAGCAAATAAGCGGGCATCTAAGTTATGTGTAACAGCATTACATCGCAGGTATACCTCATTTTGCTTTTAAAGGTACGGAAGCCCTCAAAACACGATCCAGATTTTTCCCTATTCGGCGTCTTAAAAAACGCTCCCAGGGCCAATTTGAGGCAGATACATCTGACAAAAAATCACCCCCTTTGCTGCTCGGGGAAAATTATATTTCAAAAAAACATAATATCTTCCAATTCCAAAGATATGTCAACCTATTTTTTACAAAGCCATCCGGAAGTTGCCACGACTTGTTTCATCGTCGCCTAAGCAATCCTACTGCCTCGACGTGGTAGGTGTGTGGGAACATGTCTACGGGTTGTACCTCTACTAATTCATAGAAGTCTTTCAGCAAAAGTATGTCCCTGGCCATGGTTACAGGGTTGCAGGATACATACACCAACATAGGGGGTGCAAGGTGGCAGATTTGCTTGCCCACGTCCTTGTGTATTCCTGAACGAGGTGGGTCTAGGATGACAACATCCGGGATTCCTGTGGTGAGAGGAAGTTGGTCCCTTATATCACCCTGAACAAAGGATACGTTGTCTATGCCGTTTAGGTCCCTATTCTTCACCGCATCCGCCACAGCGGCGGCGTTAATCTCAATGCCTGTTAATTTGCGGGCCTTTGGTGCGAGGTAGAGAGCTATGGTCCCAGTGCCACTGTATAGATCCAAAACTGTTTCCTTTCCACTCAGCCCTGTGAACTCAGCCACTATGTCGTATAGTTTTTTTGCGCCCAAGGTGTTGGTCTGGAAAAACGAATTTGCAGAAATCCGAAACAGCAACGGCCCTATTTTCTCCATAAGGTAAGGCTGTCCGTACAGAAGTTTCTCATAATCTCCCACAGCCACACCAGCCTTTTTGGTGCTTATGTTATTGACAATGCTTTTTATATTTCCAAAGGATTCCGCCAACCTCGCGGCGATGGCCCCTAGTATCAGGGGGTTTTCTTCTGAAGATACGATGTTCACCATCCACTCATCAAAGGCCACGGAATGCCTTATTGTAAGGTATCGCCAAAAGCCCTGGTGAGCCTTGATATCATACGCGGGAAGCCCAGTACCCCGTGCCTCTTTGCGGACGGCTTGCAAGATCTCATTTCCCGTTTCTGGCTGGAGCATACACTGTGATATGTCCAAGACCTTGTTGAATGTCCCTGGCACGTGGAGGCCGAGTGCAAAAGACTTATCATCCTCGGGCAGGGGTATTTCATGGGGCAAGGCCCATCTTTTTCGTGAAAAGGAAAACTCCATTTTATTACGATAAGCTGTTGTTACTGCAGAGGGGATGATTTGCCTTATGGCGACCTTGCCCAGGCCCGCGATCTTGTTCAGGGCTTCCGTTACTAACGACTCTTTGTACCTTAGTTGGTACTTGTACTTGATATGTTGCCATTGGCAGCCTCCGCAATACGGGTAGTACGGACAGGGTGCAAGGGTGCGGGCCTCGGAGGGTTTCAGCAGTTCCACGATGCGGCCCTCGGCATAATCCTTCTTTTTTCTGTAGAGCTTGACCCTTACTTCGTCTCCAGGGGCACTGGCTGGCACGAATACCACAAAGCCGTCCACAAAGCCTATTCCCGGGCCGCCGAAGGCCATTTTTTCAATTTTAAGCTGAAGGATTTGTCCCTTCTTGATGGACATGGTAAGCTTCGGTGTCTCTAGAAAACCATCCACCAAAGGTAGAATAGGTTCGAAGGGGGTGCGAGGGGTTCTATTTCCAGGATGGCTGCCTTGGAAGCCGCGGGGCTGCCTGGGGCTGGGACATATGAGGTCCCTGTTGAGGAGAAAAGCTTGAATCTGGACCTTCCAACGTACAGGACGGGCTTGGAAGAGATACCTACCCCGATGACCCTGCTCCAGGTATCCATACCTTCGTCCGTAAATAGACCTGCCGCGGCACCTGTCTTGTACTGAAGTGCATATATTCGGGACTCGCCCAGGCCGGAATCCGGGGTGAATGTAGGGACATAATATACCTTGTTGAATAAGAGGCCCTTTTCCAAGACCTTTTCACCTGGTGCAAGTCTGATATACCATCCCCTGTCCGTGTACCCATTACCGTCTTTATCTGCTGTGTCGCTGTCCAAATCAGGAACAGGTGGCGCGTCCGTAACATCGACTAAGTCCAGCTCAGTGAGTGTTAGGTCATCGTGCAGGTCTTTGATGGCATAAATTCTGTCATTGCTGCCGGTTGAGCAAGGATTTTCGCGGTCTCCCGTACCCGTCAGCAGCAAGTCATAGCCCTGTTCCAAGGCCACGGTGGGGGGATAGAAAAACTTGCGCCTCGGCGATGGTGGGGTAGGATCGCCAGATATAAAAATCCTGTGGGCCGTCCACGACATTATATTTTCATTGGCGTGAGGAAAAGGAAGCGGCTTATGTTCCGCGTCCCTGAACCTTCCCACCCTCCAGATTTGGCCTCCGGTGTCACCCACATAGAGCTTGTCGGTGAAGCCGTTTTCATCCTCGTCAATAGCCACGACCGAGCTGGGAATAGAAAAATCCATCCCGACAATCTCTGCCACACCATTCTTGAATTGCCTTGCGATGCTTCCGTCCAAAGGATTGATGGCCAGAATTGCCTTCCCAGCGGTGTTATCAGGGCTATAGCCAGCTCCCACAAAGAACACGCGTGTGCCAATAGTATCATCGTCAGAGGTCTTTACCCTGCCAAACACGGGCTCGCACCAGGTCTCGCCCAGTTGAGGAATTACCACGTCAGGTGAGGCACCTGCGGGCAGGTCTAATGATGAGGCGTCGTCAGACTGGCTGATTCTCCACAGGAAAGAAGGATTTTCAGGGTCAGTGATGTCCAGGGCGAAATAGCTGCTTCCGCCCTTTCTTTCGCCGCAAATCAATATAATGCGGTCTCCGTCGGCGCTATCCAGCACCCCGTCACCGTCTACATCTATGGAAAAGGCCTTAGGGCTGGAATCCACAAAGTAAGGATGGCTTGTCCCTTCTACTAGGTCTTTCAATTTGTGGAGTTGATCAGGCGGGATAAAGGCCCATGCTTCATCGCCACTCGTTGTGGTAACCCCACTGGCTGTGGTCGTGGTATCCAGTACTGCGTGAAGCATCCCGTCATTGGCACCAAAGAAGACATAGGTTTCTGAGCTTCCATCAGCGTAACGGGACTTTACAACCAAGGGGCTGCTGTGCATCACGTCCCCGGTTATAAAAGATCTGTTTTCATTGGTATCCCCATCAGCATCTTCATCAAACACGTCCGCCCCCCTGACATATCGGATGATTTCAGATATTGTGTGCGTAGGGTTTCCCAATACAGATTCGGTGATCAAAGAATTGGAGGACCTGAATTCGTTAGTGGAATCAGAGAGGCTTCGGGACACGCCCAGGTATGTGTAGATTTTTCTATTAGAGTTGTGTACGTAGTTTGATTCGGTAAGGTTTGCCCAGTTTCTTGTGGCCCAAATAGGCACAGCATCGGGTTTCAGGTTTCCTTGTGTGTTAAGGGCAGGATCGCCATTGGCGTCAATAATGTTTCCTTCCTCGTCAAGACCAAATTTCACTACGTTGCCTTCCCAAAAGTTCCCTTTCATGGGCCTAAATAGTGCCAAGTAAACAAAATTTCCACTGATGGTATCCGAAGGCGGAATCACAGGCGCTGTGAAGCTCACAAACGCATTTAAATCTTGGTCTGGTGGGAATATACAGGTATCGTCCCCTATCCCGACAGAGGCAATAAAGATTAAAAGAAGAATACCGATAAGACTAACTTTTTTCACAGACTAGTACCCTATCCTGTAAAACCCTGCTTCTACCCGGCTCTCCGCACCGGAAGGCCCATAACCGTTACATACCATTTTGTACTTGTAAGCCTTAAATGTACCGATTTCGAACCCCGAACCCCTTGGGACCTCTGACACCCCGATATATTGGACATATCCATCAAATGATTGATCAGGTCCGGGCACATCGGCAGGTGATTCAAACTCAAAGGGCGTGGAAGGATCCATGTTGTCATTGCCGTAAAGGTCCGGTCTTAGGGCAACGTAATTCCTGGCAGACTCTGCCGCATAAAAGGCCATCTTTTGTTTAGCGATATTTGAAGATGCCCTGATTTCATTCATGGTCATTTTAGCAACAACGATACCGGTGATCGTTGAAAGAGCCAGCACTAGCAGGGCTATAATGAGTACCGAACCCTTGTTGCTATTGTCTGTCTTCCACATTTGAACCATTTCTTTTCCCTTTACGGTCAGATGGCAATCACCCCTTAGAAGAAAAGGAAGATTACCTAATCTGCGTCAATTCCATATACCTGGTTCTTCCCCTGTCATTCCATTCTACTATCAAGCCAATGGTCTTGTTACCCGAATTAGGGGTATCAGGCGCGACGTTCCAAAATACACTAAAGGTGGCACCGTTCATCTGTTCTGTAGTTGCATGATCTGCATCCACTCCGATATCAGATAGGCCAGCAGTGCCATCACCATCTGTATCATTCAGCAATACCGAGTCTGAGCTGAGAGCCAGCAATTTTTCCACTCTATCGGTGGCAACGGTGGCGGCCACGGTGGAAGTACTCGCATGATTATTACCCCTTATGGCAGCCCCTTGCAGTGTGGCAATAGCAAGGAGGCCGACAGTGAGAATGGATACCGCAACCACAACTTCCAGCAAGGTGAAGCCTTTTGTGCATGTGAGATGCTTTTTTATGTTAATGAACCTAAACCTTAACATAACCCTTTCCCTTGGCCAGCTCATTTAAGCGCGAGGTTCCTGCACAGAACCTCTGTGGACAGGAGCATACGCCTGTAACCATCGTTCATGGGGCCAAGAATAACATCGCCCTGCTGATTCTTGTATACGTGAGTGTCTCTATAACCCGGGTCTGCCCTGGCTGTCCTGCCCACTATGGTGATTTGGACGGATTTTATTTTCTTGGGATCTGAGACGGGGGTTGCCAAAGGGGAGCCGTCCGGCCCCAGGTATACAAAGTCAAGAGCGTCTATGTACTCAGCCACAGGCTGATTGGTGGCTGTTGCAGGAGTTTTCCGTCCCAATTTTATTACACCGGAGGAATTGTAAAGGGAGTAGGTAATATCTTCATCGTATTCAGTAGCATCACCATCGGCGTCTCTGTCCATTGTCATTCGTATGGAGTTATCCATAGCAAAGACGATCCCCGCGTTGGCTTGTCCAGTGGGGTCACACCCGGCCATGGATATGTCTCTTTCCAAGAAATACAGGGCTGTTCTCATCTTCGCTTGGAGCTGAGAAAGCTCCTCTTGGGCAGCGTAAGATTTTTGCTGAGATCTGTATAGAGAGTATATTCCAGCTGTAACAATACCAGCGAGAACCACTGCCAGGAGGAGTTCTACCAGTGTAAATCCCGAGGCCCCTGCACGCTGAAATTGAAAATCATTATCACGGGAGGGCCTTTTGTTAATCACCAATTTGCCGGAGCACAAATTATGCCTCATTTCACCCTTATATTGCCTGAGGCGGATACCACCACCCTCATGCCCTGTCCCTTGCCATTGACAAGATAGGCCGATCCCATCCCCAGGCCGCCCGAATTGTTCACCGGGATTCCGCTGGGCTTGAAGCCTATAGCTGGCAACCCATCGTCATTATGGGGGAAGGTCAGCCCATCACCTCCACCCTTTCCTGGATCGAAAGAAATACCCGGAAATTCTCTACCGCCCCAGGATCTTTTTACAAGGATTTCTTCGTCATTGTCGTATTCTAAATCATTGTCAAGGTCCAGGAATACCACGTAATCATAAACACGTGAGTCGATCGGCTGACCAAAGGAAACAGTGCAAATACAACCCTGCTCAATGGCGCTTGCTTTGGCAAGCTGGAGACTTCCGAACAGGTCCTGAGAAGCAGCCTTCAGGTGGTACCTGGGAAGCCAACTAGAAAAGGCAGGAATTACAATAGCAGCAATGGCGGCCAACAGCATCGCCCCCACAATAATTTCCAGCAAAGTAAATCCCGAAGAGTCAAGAGCAAAGGTGAGCCCAGCCCTAACCCTTGTGCGAACCATGGTATTCCGTTTTGCTAGTTGTGGTTGAGAAGAATATTAGCCTGCTAAAAAGATGTTTAATTACAAGCCCCTGATGCCCAAATCTAACAAATATTAACACTAAAAGACCCGAAACAAAAGCATTTTTTCCACCTTTGGCCGCTATGTCCTTTTGAGGGCCTATAGGTAAGTCCGCATTGCTCAAGTCGCTCAACGTTTTGACCGATATCTCAAAGCAGAAACAGGACCTGAACGAAAAGAAAAAGGAGCCACGTATGAGAAGGGGGTATTGGTATAGAATTGTGTTCTTGGTCGTTTTAGCAGGGGTTGTCTTAGTAGGTATCATGGCAAGTGCACATGCAGTGGGTCCTACCGATTACTTCAGGGCCGGTACCCTGTACTTGCAACAGGAAAGGCTTTATGAGGCCATTGAAGCCTTTAGCTTGGCCATAGGGGAGCAGGCAAGCTATGTGGAGGCCTATAATAACAGGGCCCTTGCATACTATGAGCTGGGAGAACATGAAAAAGCAAAAGATGATTTCTTGACCGCCGTCAGCCTGGACCCCGAAAATCCCGTTGCAAATAGCAACCTGGGAATCCTCTTTTTCGAGGAAGGCAATTACCGTCAGGCCCTCAAGTACCTCGAGAAGGCAGCAAGAGCAAGCAAAAGCAACAAGTCCTACCGATTGACCGTGCTGAGGAATCTAGCGTTCGTGTACCAAAAGGCCGGCATGGCAGATAGGGCGAAGGCATTAATTCAAGAAGCTGCAGCACTTGAAAAGTCTATTGATGGAGGGCAGAGGTCCAAAGGGCAATCTGTTCAAAGGCCATTTACAAAGGAGTCCAATGATCACACCCTAGTGCTTAAACTGTGGGAGTAAACAAAAAAGGCCCACTGCCTGTTATCGTTAAATTGAGGTGTAAACGCTTTTTACAGCTGGAAAAAATCTTTACAGAATTCTAAAGGCGATCTAATTGGGACGTGGTCCGGACAAAAAAGGACATACTTAATGATATAAATGTGTTAGCTGCCCCACCCCTTTGCATGGCACGCTAATTGCTCAATGAGGTGGCAAACAAGAATTCAAGAACCCTGCGGATAGAAATCGAGGGAAGTGATGAAGGCAAGAGGTATTATGAGCCGTGAGCAAGGATATAGCTTCATAGAGTTGTTGGTAACCATGGTGATCTTTGCGGCTTTAGTGGGGATTGCGATCCCTAGCTTTTCGGTCTGGGTCGCCAATTCGGGCCTGAAAAAGGCCGCAGCAGATCTGTACGCTAGTATGAACTGGGCAAAGGCGAACGCTGTTAAGGGCAACACACAATGGGCCGTAGTTTTTGATGTCACCCCCGGGTCTCAGGGTTACAGCATCTGCTCTGATCCAGGAGGTGACGGCAATTGGAGTACAGCAGGAGACAACACCATTGAAAAAACGGTGCTGTTCTCCAATTACCAAAAAGGGGTTTCTTTCGGCCATGGGGTTGCCTCAGACGACATCCCCGGCAACGGCGCCCCCCCGGCTGACGACGTCACGTATCCAAATGATTTCGTTGTTTTTAATTCCTCGGGTTTCAGCAGCGGGGGATATGTCTATTTGCAGAACAGCAAAGGCAATACCTTTGGCATAGGGACCAAGCCTACTGGAATTATCATGGTGAGAAAATGGAATCCTAGTCGATCGAGGTGGGAATGAAATTAAAGAGACTTGACAGGCAAGGTTTTACATTACCCGAGCTTTTGATAGCTCTTGTAGTTTTCGCTGCAGTCGTGGCCGCGATATATGCAGCATACTACTCGGCCCAGAAATCCTATGCAAGGATAAACGAGATCTCATACATGGGTCAAAACATTAGGGCCGGGATCAGCGTAATGGAAAAAGAGATCAGGATGGCGGGCTATGATCCAACTCACAATGCTAATGCAGGGATCACTTACGCAGGTGCCTCCTCCATCACTTTTACCCAGGACCTCAACGAGGACGGTGATACCGCTGATACTGACGAGACCGTGACATATGCTCTTGCGGACTCAGATGGCGACGGAGATAACGACCTGGAGCGCAACAACGTGACGCTGGCAGAAAACATCGATGCCCTGAATTTTGTTTACTTAGATGAAAACGGTGTTGTAACCGCAAACCTGTCAGCCATCAGGTCGGTGCAAATAACCATAGTGGCAAAGACAGCCAAGCCGGACCCTTCGTACCTAGACACCCAAAATTATACAAATCAACAGGGTACCACCATCTTGGTTTCCCCAAATGACCATTTTCGGCGGAGGATCTTGGCCGCAGAAGTACGGTGCAGAAACCTGGGACTGTAACTAAGAGGGATAAGATGGAAGGAACAGAGTGGAAGAAATCCATTAATAAGAAGAAAGGCGAGCTCGGATTTTCTCTAATAGAGGTCCTCGTGGCAGTGGCCATACTTTGCGTGGGTGTGCTTGCCACCGCGTCCATGCAAGGGGCCGGGAGCCGCAACAGCGTGATTTCAGATACCAGAACCAAGGCAACTACCTTGGCGGCTGACCGCATCGAAAAGCTTGTGGACCTTTCCTGGACCGATCCACTCCTTTCGGATGCAGACGGAGATGGGCAAGCAGGGCTTGGTGATACCCAATTTGACAACGACCCGTCCACCCAGAGTGATGCGGACCACCAAGTAGTTGATAATGATTATACTATCTACTGGAATATAGCAGACAATTTTCCCATAAACGACACGAAAACCCTGAAGGTGATCGTAACCTGGCAGATATACGGAGTATCTGGCAGGGTGAGCATGGAACGAGTTATTCCAAGGATAATTTAGACTTTTCCAGAAATGAAATATTGAGGAGGGTATGCCTTGGTCTTGAAATACAAACTCAGCGAAAGAGGCTCAGCGCTGGTAATCGCCCTCATGATAATGGTGCTGTTAACACTAATAGGGCTTGGTATCGCAAGAAAGACCGATACTGACGTGGGCGTTTCAAAAAATGATATGTTCCACAAGGAGGCATTCTATCACGCTGACAGCGGTGTTTACACTGTGCCTAAGATTATCTCCCGTTGCCTAGTCAGTGGCTACGAGGTACCAATTACCGGCATTACTTATCTCGGAGGATCAGGAACTTTTTACAGAGAGATAATGGGTTATGACAATCATGATTCTGACAAGGACGCTAGGTTCACAATAAATGGATATAATGTGGATGTGGATGTCAATCGTACTGGCCAAAAGAACTTAGCTGGAGGAGGCGTAGAGTTTGCCAGTGGAGCAGAAGGTGTTGGTGTGGGCTCTGCTGGCGGGGTCGCGGTGTACTATGATCTCGACTCGGTTGGGTCGGGGCCCTCTAATTCACAGTCAGAGGTCCTTGCTGAATACAGAAAAGTTATCGGTGTAGCAGGGGGATTATAAAATGAAAAGAATCTTGAAGATATTGATCACATTTGCCATGGGCTTGGTTGC
>QMLZ01000044.1 GCA_003646995.1 Deltaproteobacteria bacterium
ATTGAGGCCCGTTAGCAGGCGTGAAAAAATACTCTTCCCGATGGTTACGGCTGGCATCATTGCCCTTCTGGTACCCTCAGTTATTCCCCTTATGGGAATGTTCATGCTGGGTAATCTTATGAAGGAAAGCGGGGTAGTCTCAAGGCTCACTGAAACAGCTCAAGGCTCGCTCATGAACATAGTGACCATTTTTCTTGGTGTCTCAGTGGGCGCCACCATGTACGCCGACAAGTTTCTCAGTTGGAAGCCTTTGCTTATCTTTGGACTGGGGCTTCTTGATTTCGCGGTATGTACAGCAGGGGGAATCCTAACGGTAAAGATAATGAACCTATTCCTAAAGGAGAAAATAAATCCACTGATAGGATCCGCGGGGGTCTCTGCGGTTCCTATGGCTGCACGGGTTTCTCAAATTGAAGGCATGCGCGAGGACAAAACCAATTTTCTGCTAATGCATGCCATGGGACCCAACCTCGCCGGCGTTATAGGCTCTGCAGCAGCTGCCGGCATGTTTATCGCCATGTTTAAATGATGGTATTTAGAAGGCGTATTTTGACAAACGGGGAATGGACATGAAGGCAATTATAATAGCTCTTATATTAAGTATCTTTTTGGGCTCTGGTATGGCCATGGCGACAGAGGATTTCCTGGGTGCCCCGGTTATCCCTGGAGCAAAAATCCTCAAGAAAACCGACACAAGGCTTGAACTGGTGGTAAATCTACCCCACGACAAGGTCTTGGCCTTTTACAAGAAGGCCCTCAAGGGGCTCAAAGATATACGATACCGGGAGTGGAAAGCAGCCAGCTATATTGAAGACGACAGTAACAGACCCTGGCATTCCATCACCATTTCCAAGCGCACCGGGGCCGAGACATCCATAGTGATAATGAAAGACAACTGGACATGGATCATGGGAACATTGTTTCTCCGGTTCATAGGGGTTTTCATTGTTCTTCTCGTATTATTTGTGGCACTGTCCATATCCGGGGCCATCCTCTCCAGAATCATTAGTGCAAAGGAGGATACAAAGGCCTAAGGCGCCCTGAATTTCGAGCGCCTCTTGGGTTACACCGAACCTGTAAAGTCTAAAGAAAAAAGCCTTCTTCCCAAACAAAAGGGAAGAGGGCTTTTTCATCAAGGGAAATAACTCAAAGTGGAATGTTTCCGTGCCTTCTTCGAGGGATGCTCTCTTCCTTGTTCAACAGCATCATCAAGGCACTGATAAGCTTTGGCCTCGTTTCCTCGGGAAAGATGATCGCATCTATGTAACCCAGTTCCGCTGCCTTAAAGGGACTAGCAAAATTGTTGCGATACTCTTCCACCAGTCTTTTGCGGGTCTCTTCGGGGTTGTCAGAAGCAGCAATCTCTTTTCTGAAGATGATGTTTACTGCACCTTCAGGCCCCATAACCGCTATCTCCGCAGTGGGATAAGCATAATTAATGTCCCCACCGTGGTGTTTGCTGGACATTACATCATAGGCTCCCCCGTAAGCCTTGCGGGTGATCACCGTTATCTTCGGTACCGTGGCCTCACAGTATGCATAAATGATCTTCGCGCCATGCTTGATAATGCCGCCGTGCTCCTGGCTCACCCCGGGCAAAAACCCTGGAACGTCTACAAAAGTGACCAGTGGGATATTAAAGCAATCACACATTCTGACAAATCGTGCACACTTGATTGAGGCATCAATGTCCAGGCAGCCGGCCAAGAACCGCGGCTGGTTTGCCACCACCCCCACCACATAACCGTTCAACCTTCCGAAGCCAACTACCATGTTCGTGGCGTAGCGCTCGTGCACTTCCACGAATTCATTGTTATCCAAGACGCTCCGGATAATTTCCTTCATGTCATAGGGTAGCTTTGGATTTGTGGGCACCACCTTGTTAAGGGCAGGGTCCGTCCTGTTGGGATCATCAGTGCATTCTACCCTGGCCGGCTTTTCCTTGTAGTTCTGGGGAAGGAAACTCAAAAGCTGCTTCACCCTATCAAGGGCCGCTTTGTCGTCCTCCTCAGCAAAATGCGCTACCCCGCTCTTAGTGTTGTGTGCTATGGCCCCTCCAAGTTCTTCTGGGGTAACCTCTTCCTGGGTGACCGCTTTGATAACCTGCGGACCCGTTATAAACATGTTACTGGTTTTCTTTACCATTATGATAAAATCGGTAAGCGCAGGAGAATAGACCGCTCCCCCTGCACAAGACCCCATGATCACCGAGATTTGGGGTATGACTCCGGAGGCCCAAACGTTCCTCTTGAATATCTCACCGTAACTGCCGAGGCTTACGACCCCTTCTTGGATTCTGGCGCCACCCGAGTCATTCAATCCTATGATGGGAGCGCCGTTTTTCATGGCCAAATCCATGACCTTGCACACCTTTTGGCCGAACGGCCCGCTCAACGAGCCCCCAAAAACAGTAAAGTCTTGGGAAAAAACAAAGGTCAGCCTGCCATTTATGGTGCCATAACCGGTCACGACCCCGTCCCCCGGGATCTTTTTCTTTTCCATGCCAAAGTCGTGGCACTGGTGCACCACGAACTTGTCGATCTCTTGGAAACTGCCCTTGTCAAGGAGATAGTCTATCCTCTCCCGAGCGGTCATTTTTCCCTTGGCATGCTGCTGGGCAATGCGCTCCTCGCCTCCTCCCAGCTCGGCCTCGCGATTGCGCCGCTCAAGTTCTTTGATTTTTTCTTCAATGTCCATCAGCCGCTCCCCCTTCCAAAAAGGCTCCTGTCGTAATCAAAAAAAAAGGGCCTTACCGGCCCCCAAAGATCAACTCAGTAACTATTCCAGGACAATCAATACGGCGTCAGCCTCAACAGCATCTCCCTTTTTGCATTTTATCTCTTTAACCGTTCCGGAAGCAGTTGCCACTACGGGCAATTCCATTTTCATCGCTTCTATGATCACAACCTCGTCTCCTTCATTCACAGAATCGCCGACATTAACCTTGATGTCAATCACCTTTCCACCCATTGGAGCAGTAATTTCACTCACAGCCAAATACCTCCTCATTCTTTATTCTTGTTTGCTGCCACCCGCGTCAGAGGCACGGGTATTTTCCTTGCCTAAAGACCGTGCCCGACTTATGTGCAAAAAATTTAAGGAAACCATATAACATCGGTTCACTACCATTTGTCAAGAATAATGTTGCAAGTAGTTACATTTAGCCAATCAGCACTGCCCCCGATTCCTTGCCCTGGCCTCCCAGATGGCCCGCACCTCGAGGATGGTGTTCTGTTGCTGAATCTCCTGCCTTGACACTAGGATACAAATTATCTACTCTCTGGTACCATCCTCGGATCAAGATTGCACAAAATGTTAAAGATAGGCAGGGCCTGTGCCGATCAACCTGTTAGTTGCGTCTAAGCTAGTATCCATTGTCCCGAGCAATCCGGGGCCCAGGCCCGGATGGTCGGCTATAAATGGGCAACATAAGTAAAATGAATTCTTTGCCATTTGCTTGAGCCTGGCCCCTGGCACGGCCAATGTTGGTAGACGGAGGCGACTGGGCTAGAGGAGGAAAGGAATGCCTGTTTACAAATGGGTTGCCGAAACCAAGAGGGGTCGCACCCTTAAAGGAGAGATCGAGGCTGCCGACGAGAGAATAGCCCGCTTGCAGCTTAAGAGACGGAATCTCACCGTAAAAAAAATTAAGCAAAAACCCAAGGATCTTTTTGAAAACGTATCCTTCTTGCAGCCCAAGGTCACAAAGAAGGATATCGTTGTATTCACACGACAGTTTTCCACCATGATAGACGCAGGCCTGCCATTGGTCCAAGGCCTTACCATCCTAGCCGAGCAAACTGATAACAAGACCTTCAGAAACATCCTAAAACAGGTCACAAAGGACGTGGAAGGCGGCTCCACCCTTGCAGAGGCACTGAAAAAGCACCCAAATGTCTTTGACGACCTTTTCGTAAACCTGGTCGCGGCAGGGGAAGTTGGCGGTATCCTTGACACCATACTCCAAAGGCTCGCAGCATATATTGAAAAGGCCGAAAAGTTGAGAGCCAAGATCAAGGGTGCCATGACCTACCCTATTGTGGTCATGTGTATAGCCATTCTCGTTATTGCTGTGATCTTGATATTTGTTATCCCTGTCTTCGAAGACATGTTTGCAAGCGTGGGTTCTGCTCTGCCGGCTCCCACACAACTAGTGGTTAACCTCAGCCGATTTGTAAAAGGCAACATTCTTTACATCATCGGCGCAATCGTGGCCCTCATCTGGGGATTCAGGGCATACCGCAAGTCAGAAAAGGGCCGCAAGCAAACCGATGCGCTGTTCTTGAAGCTACCCATTTTCGGGCCCCTTTTGAGGAAGGTGGCTGTGGCACGGTTTACCCGGACCCTTGGCACCATGATAAGTAGCGGCGTGCCGATCCTGGATGCCTTGGAAATCGTGGCAAAGACCTCGGGAAATAAGGTTCTTGAAGAGGTAATACTCGAGGTCAAGGGATCCATTGCCGAAGGGCAAACTATTGCCGAACCACTTAGCGAAACAGATATATTTCCCAGCATGGTGATCCAGATGATCTCTGTGGGCGAGGCAACGGGCGCCCTGGATACAATGCTGGAAAAAATCGCTGATTTCTACGATGACGAAGTTGATACAGCAGTAGAGGCCCTGACATCCATGTTGGAACCTATGTTAATGGTGTTCCTGGGTGGATCGATCGGCGGCCTGGTAGTAGCCATGTACCTCCCCATATTCCAGATGGCAGGCGCCCTTGCAGGCTAGCCGCCCCAATGAAGATATCACATCCTGATGTTCTTCCTCTGGAGCTCCGCTCTCGGCTCCAGACGCTCATGTTCATAAGGGTGATCTTTGTCTCGATCCTCCTGGGCGCGGGCCTGTTCATCCACGTTAATGAAACACGCATATACTTTGGACACGTTCAATCAGTCCACTTCCTCCTTCTCGCTTCTGTATACCTTCTCACCATAGTTTACATAGTTTTCCTAAAATCAACCAGGGCCTACACGCTCCTTTCTTATATACAACTGGGCGCCGATGCCTTATTCACCGCCCTGTTAATGACTGTTACAGGGGGCATGCACAGCGTGTTCTCCCTCCTTTTTGTGCTAGTGATCATAACCGCAAGCATTCTGCTTTACAGGATCGGCGGAGTCCTCATGGCGGCTACCTGTTCTTTTCTTTACAGCATGGTAGTGGCCCTCCACTATTTAGATGTACTGAAGACACCAACAGGTTCCCTCTTCCCTGCACCGCCTACTCCCGGCACTACTGTCCTATATCTTGCGTTTGTCAACATACTCGCATTCTTTGTTATAGCATTCCTCACGAGCTATCTTTCCGAACTTGTCCAACGAAGCAAGACAGAGCTTGAGGCCAGACAGGAAGATCTCCAGCAATTGGAGAGCCTCACGGCCGGAATCATCAACAGTGTAAGTTCTGGAGTCATAGCCCTGGACAATAAAGGAAACGTGGTGTTGTTCAATCCTGCATGCGAGGTCATATTCGGACTTTCGTCCCAAGAGGTTTTAGGAAAGAGACTTGAAGAGGTATTACCCAGTCTCAGTGAATCATTGAACTCAGCGGGCAAGACCATCGTGGATCATGTCCCTCATCCTCCCAGGTTTAATGACCTCACACTTCACCATGACGGCAAGAAGGTGTTTTTGCGCTACTCGCTGTCCCCCTTGAGGCTATCTCCAAGGGGTGCTTTCGGTCAAATAATAGTGGTCCAGGATATCAGCGAGATCAGGCAAATCGAGGACGAAATGGCCAGGGTGAGGGGTCTTGCAATAGTGGGAGAGCTCGCAGCCGGAATAGCACACGAAATCAGAAACCCAATGGCCTCCATAAGCGGCTCCATCCAAATGCTTAAAGAAGAAATGGGTGAAAACCAAATGCAGACAAGACTGATGGACATAGCCCTTAACGAGGTTAATAGGCTCAATCAACTTGTAAACGATTTCCTAATCTTTGCCAGGCCAAGGCAACCCCATCCAGAGGTATTTGAATTGCGGGAACTGGTTGAACAGACCCTCGAGCTCTTTAAACACAGTCCCCACTGGATGAAAAAAATAGATGTCTCAGCAAGCCTCAACGGCCCGCTTCCCGTAAAATCCGATCCCCAGCTTGTTAAACAGATCCTTTGGAATCTCCTCAGAAATGCGTGCGAGGCAATGCCAAGTGGAGGCAAGCTCCAAGTGCTGGCACGCCCTTGCGTGGAGTCAAACCCACTACCTGCCGTTGAATTGGAAATAAGGGATACAGGCCCTGGCCTTGATGAAAAGGACCTATCCAAGGTATTCGCGCCCTTTTTCACTACAAAACAAGACGGCTCAGGGCTAGGCCTTGCCATAGTCAAACGCATTGTAGAAGTACTTGGGGGGGAGATAAAGGGCGGAAACAACCCAGAGGGTGGAGCATGGTTCAGGGTCACCATACCCTATTGTCAAGTTTGATGCATCCGTGCAGCAAACCAGTGCGCGTAGGTTGACGGAGCCAGTGAAAAATGCCATCCTAGTATCGAAGGATTTCAAAAATATCTTGAAATTCCACCAATATTTCAAGGATCCGTTCTATGGACATAACCTCCCAGCCCTGGTTTGCCACCATAAGAAGACCAAGCCGTTATCTGGGTGAAGAAATAGGTTCGGTCAAGAAAGACCTAAGAGAGGTAGAGGTATCCGTGGCACTCGCCTTTCCTGATGTATACGAAGTCGGCATGTCCCACGTGGGCCTCAGGATACTTTATCACTTGCTAAATGAGCAGGAATGGATAGCGGCAGAAAGGGTTTTCTCACCCTGGACAGACCTTGAAAAAAAGCTTAGGGCCTCTAACATACCCCTCTGTTCCCTGGAAACAAGGACTCCTTTAGCCTCTTTTGATATTTTGGGGTTCAGCTTGCAGCATGAACTCTGCTATACGAATGTCCTAAATATGCTTGATCTTTCCGGTATTCCCCCTAAAGCAGCAGACAGGGAATCAGGCTATCCGCTAGTCATCGCCGGAGGCCCGGCATGTTTTAATCCTGAACCTGTGGCCGAGTTTTTTGATGCAATAGTAATAGGGGACGGTGAAGAGGTTGTATTGGAACTGTGCGGGATCGTCAGGGATTGGAAAGCTCAAAGCCTGCCTAAGAAAGACCTCCTTGAACAACTACGCCATGTGAGGGGTATTTACATTCCCTCTTTTTTCAGGCCGGCATATAATACCGATGGGTCGTTTGCCGCCATCGAACCCCTGTATGACGACTATGAGTGCGTGCTGAAGACTAGACCTGTAGATCTTAACTCATACCCGCCATTTTACGGGCACGTAGTACCTTATACCGAGCTTGTGCACGACAGGCTGTCAGTTGAGGTGGCACGGGGCTGTGGCAGGGGTTGCCGGTTCTGCCAAGCAGGGTTTATCTATCGACCCGTAAGGGAGCGGGACCCGGATTCCATAATTGAGGGTTCCCGGGCAGCCTTGCGGCGTACCGGATACGATGACCTCTCCCTTCTTTCCCTCAGCACCGGGGATTACAGCCCGGTGGAATACCTTATTACATCCCTGATGAACAAGCACGCCAAGGAAAAAATAGCCATCAGCCTGCCCTCATTACGCATAGACTCGCTTATGGATTCTTTTCTGGAACAAATCAAGAGGGTGAGAAAAACGGGATTTACCCTGGCCGTGGAAGCAGGCAACAACAGGATGAGACAGGTTATTAATAAGGGGCTGACCGAAGAAGAAATAGTATCCATGGCAAGGACCATATACAAGGCCGGATGGAACCTCATCAAGCTGTACTTCATGGTGGGGCTGCCCTTTGAAAAAGAACACGACGTGCAGGACATTGTCAGGCTTGCCCGCTTGCTCTTGAAACTTTCTCCAAAAAGGGGGAAGCGCGCCCACCTGAATGTCAGCGTGGCCACCTTTGTCCCAAAGAGCCATACGCCTTTCATGTGGGCATCCCAGCTCAGCGCTGAGGAAGCCCGGCACCGGATCGCCATGGTTCAGGACGGCCTCAACGGAACCCGGGCAAAGGTAAAGTGGAACCAGCCGGACATGAGCTGGTTGGAAGGCATATTCTCACGGGGAGACAGGCGTCTTTGTACCACTGTCCTGCGCGCTTGGTCAAAGGGCGCGAGATTTGATGCATGGGCTGAACACTTTGACCTGTCCCTCTGGAAAAGCGCACTAAAGGAAGAGGGGCTCAAGCCCGAAACATACCTCCTGGGGCAAAAGAACCATAACAGTTCCCTGCCATGGGACCATATTCTCACCGGTGTGAACAAGGAATACCTCTTGTCGGAATGGCAAAAGGCCAGTGAGGTCGGCGCTACGCCCGATTGCCGAAACAAGTGCACCAATTGCGGGGTGTGCGACCACAAGGAAATCAGCCTGATCCTGGTTGACAAGAAGCTACCCCCCACACCGCAACCTGCAATAGGGGACCAGCCTGAGAAAGGGATCAATCCAAAAAAAGATAGATTAACATTCACCAAGCTGGGCCTCATGCGATACCTTTCTCATTTGGAGTTGGTTCGCTCAATAACCAGGGCCCTCAGAAGGGCGGGCATTCCCATGGCCTACTCAAGAGGATACCATCCCATGCCCAAACTTTCTTTTGCATCTGCCCTGCCTGTGGGAGTTGAAAGCCTAATGGAGACCTTTGAGTTGGAGACCGAGAAACCTGTTGAGCCATTGCAGATGATGAAAGACCTGAACAGCCAATTACCCAATGGTATCCATATCACGCGCGTGGAGAAAATTCCTTTACGAAAAAGGCCCGCACGTATCGTGGAATCCACTTATCTGGTAAGATTTTCTGACAGTTTGCAACCCCAAACAGCTGTGCTGGAAGTGTATAAAAAGCGGGATGAGTTTATCATCTCCAAAGAGGGCAAGAAGGGCCCACGACCGGTTAATCTCAAGGAATGGGTGAGATCCATTGAATTGCTGGGCCCTAGGGAAATAAAGGTGGTTATCAGGTTCAAAGATGGCGGGCCGCACCTGAAACCGCAGGAGGTCGTAGGCGCCATATTCTCTCTGAATGCCTCATCAAGCGAACATCTGCAAATAAGGAAAACCGCACAGGTCATCCAATGAAGGGAAGACCCGTGCACCAATGGACAAACAGGAGATGGAAACCCAGTGAGCACTGATCTTATCATAAACGCGAGGCCCTATGAGACCAGGGTTGCGCTTGTGGAGAACGGAGTAGTGGCGGAACTCCACATAGAGAGGCGCACAGGCCAGGAGCTGGTGGGCAATATCTACCGGGGAAGAATCGTGAGGGTCCTGCCCGGCATGCAAGCTGCCTTTGTTGACATTGGCCTGGACAGAACGGCATTTCTCTATGTATCAGACGTACACAGGGAATTCCAGGACATAGAGAATATGATGCTGCAGGGCCAGCAAGGGGTGCTCAATCACAAGGATACCGCCCCTGGTGACAGATCTCATGTCAGCAGCCTGCCCATAGAGGATCTCCTTCAGGAAGGGCAGGACATAATGGTCCAGATAGCCAAAGAGCCATATGGCAGCAAGGGCGCCAGAGTAACCTCGCATATATCACTTCCGGGCAGGCACCTGGTGCTGATGCCCACCTTGTCCCATATTGGAGTCTCGCGAAAGATAGAAGATCCACAGGAAAGGGAAAGGCTGCGGAACCTCATGCGGGAGATCAGACCCGATGGGATGGGATTCATTGTAAGGACGGTGAGTGAAGGGACCACCAAAGAAAAACTTAAGGCAGAAATGGAATTTCTTCTCAAGCTATGGGACACCATAAGGGCAAGAATGGAAAAAACCTCCCACCCCGGACTGCTTCACAAGGATCTAGCCATATCATTGAGGGCCGTTAGGGACCTTTTTACCAAGGAAGTGGACAAACTGGTCATAGACAGCCCAGAGGAATACGATAACATAATGGAGTTTATCAACACCTTTGCCCCAAGGCTTAAGTTCTCCGTGGTGCTTTATGAGGGACAAGAACCGATATTTGATGCCTATGGCATTGAGATGGAGATCTCTAGGGCCCTTAGCAACAAGATATGGCTAAAATCCGGCGGTTACATAGTCATCGAGCTTACAGAGGCCCTTACAGCCATAGACGTCAATACCGGCAGCTACGTTGGAAAGAGGAATGTAGAGGAAACAATCTTGAAAACCAACCTGGAGGCGGTAAAAGAGATAGCATACCAGTTGAGATTCCGAAACATAGGCGGCCTCATTGTTATTGACTTCATTGACATGGAAAAAAAGGCCAACAGGGAAAAGGTCTTTCTAGCCCTGAAAGACGCCCTCAGCAAGGACAAGGCCAACACCAACATATTGCCCATGTCAGATCTTGGGCTGATTGAGATGACAAGGAAGCGAACCCGGGAAAACTTAAACCGCCTTTTATGTGAACCATGCCTGTATTGTGAAGGAAAAGGGCTGCTCAAGTCCCGCAAGACCATTTGCTATGAAATCTTCAGAGAGATTGAAAGGGAGATACCATGGTCCAGTGACCAGGGTAATGTCTACATTCTAGTAAACCCGGAGATTGCCACCATACTCAAGGAAGAAGAACAGGACTCCATCCTTGAACTGGAAAAAAAGACAAATAAGAGGCTTGTCATAATAACCAAGGATGATTTTCACCTGGAGCAGTACGAGATAAACTTTTAATATCTTCTTCGTTGCCCCTTACTTCCGGCAAACCAGTTCCCGTCCCCTCGGGAAAAGCATTTTGTTTCAACTACTGCTTTTTCCACGCCGATGACTAATATATGCCTTCTTCTTAAAATTGTTGAAATTATGTTATCTTTAGTATAAATACTGGATATCTTGTTTACTGTTAATACTTTAGAAAATATTTTTGCCAAATTTATATCCCTTTCATGAAAAATCGCTATCCAAAAGCATACATTGTCCTTGCTTCCATGATCATAGCAGTATTGGCCGCATTGTCTTTCCTAGATCTCTCCTTTTTTAAGTATCTCGACAGGTTGGCCTATGACGCAGAGTCCCTGTTTCACACCAAGTCCATTCAGGCCGATGACCACGAATTTGTCTTATTGTTAGCCGACACCCCACCTATGACCCAGATGCCGGCACCTCCCTTGGGAAACCGGGATCTCGCAAGGCTGATTGGCATCCTTGAGGAGAGAAAAGTCAAGCAGATCCTCATAACATTCCCTGTTACTAGAGAAAATCCTGAGTTTCCCCAAGCCTTAGAACAATTAAGGAAGAAGTTGCTGGCTGACCCAGGCATACGAAACAAGGGGTCTACCAAGTCCAGAGTGACCCGGTATTGCCGTGAGCTGGAAAACCTCTTAGACTGGGATTCCATCCTTGCTAAACGGGTCCAGGACAGTGGTAATGTATGGATTGCCCTGCCGGTTGCCGGTGAGGGAAAAGCGCTTAAGCCTGCTGGCGAGTGGGTTCCAAAGGCCCTTTTTAGGGCAGACAAAAACGCCTCGCGGTACTTCCAAATTGAAGGTATTCGTATTGCATCACCGGCCTTCGTGGAACTTTACAGCGCTTCTGCTGGTATTGGCCATAACTTACTGGTAAGCGACGATGGACTGCCGGGAAGGATGCACCAGCCTTTTCTCACAACTAATTTCGGCCTACTCCCCTCCCTCCCCGTACTCCTTGCAATGAATTACCTGGGAGCAACACCATCGCAAGTGGAAATCTCTGCTCGCCAGCTTAAGATAGGCCCACGTGTCGTTCCCCTTTGCCACGGGCTCATCATCTTGTGTCCTACACGTCTAGGCAGGGACTTTACATCCTACTCAATTTCCGAAATCCTTAAGAATAACCGTGCGCCCTTGGAACTACACAACAAAATTGTTATTGTAGGGATCAAGGCTCCCTTGGTGCAAATGGGAAAGCCCGTCACGGCTCCTTTTGGCAAGCCACTTTCTGCAGCACAGCTCGTGGCGGGCATCGCCGAGAACATCATACACGGCCCCTACATCACCCGGCCCAATGGTGCTCAATTCCTTGAATTTGTACTGATGGTATTGGTGGGATTCCTAGGGGCCTTTCTGTTTCCCAGGGCAAGGTACCTTTCCAGCGCCTTGCTCTTGCCTCTTCTGGTTCTCCTTTCACTGTTCACCGGATGGGTCTTTCTTTCCTTTTTCGGGATTTGGCTCAAGGTTTCGTATGCTGTCACTGCAGCTGTAGCCATGTTTGTGCTGTGTAGCTCTATTCAAATCATGCAACTGGATCGGGTCACAAAAGAGGCCATCGAGGCAAACAGGTTACTGGGCCTGAATTTTCAGAAGCAGGGTGTAATGGACCTTGCCTTCGAGCGATTCAAGATGTGCCCGTTGAACAACGTGACTAGGGATCTCATTTATGAGATGGCACAAGAATGTGAAAACAGAGGCCTGAACACGTTGGCCTGGCAGGCTTATAGCTATATATTGAAAAGGGGAGAGTTCCGTGATGCTGCCAAGCGACTCGCAGAGCTGGAGACCCTGGAAAAATTTCCCGGCTTTGACCCGCAGGGGGCAAGAAAGCGGGAAGGCCCCCTTTCCGAATCGTTTATCCAGCAAAGGAAGATGCTGGGAAAGTACCAGGTCATAGAGAGGCTCGGCAAGGGCACCATGGGTTACGTGTACAAGGCGGTTGATACCACCATGAACCGTCCGGTGGCCCTTAAAATCATCCGGTTCTCTGATGAATTTGATGAGGATCTTATTTCAGAGATCAGGGAAAGATTTTTTAGGGAGGCAGAGATAGCCGGTCAGTTGAACCACCCCTCCATTGTCACCGTTTATGATGTAGGAGAAAACCGGGATCTTACGTTCATGGCAATGGAGTACCTAGAGGGCCATGACCTTGAGAGGTACTGCAACCCTGATAATCTTCTGCCACTAATGAAGGTGTTGGAAATAGTTTATCAAATAGCAGACGCCTTGGATTACGCACACCAAAAGGGAGTAATCCATAGAGATATAAAACCGGCAAACATCATGCTTCTTAAAAATGGCACAGTAAAGGTTATGGATTTTGGAATTGCGAAGGCCGTTTCCACTTCCCGCACCAAGACGGGCGTCATCCTGGGCACGCCTAATTACATGTCTCCAGAACAGATCATGGGTCACACCATGGATGCAAGGTCGGACATCTTTTCCCTTGGTGTCCTTTTCTTCCAGCTTCTCACTGGCCAGTTGCCCTTTCATGCTGATAATCTGAGTTCACTTTTGTATCAAATCACCCAGGCAAGACATCCATCGGTTAGGGAATTGAGACCCAGAATTCCAAAGGCATGTGAGCAAATTGTAGATAAGGCTTTAGCAAAATCGAGAGAAAACCGATTCAAATCAGCGAGGGATATGAAAAGATACATCCATCTTCTAATCTTGAGACTCAAAGAGATTAGGAGTAAAACTAGATCAAACTAGGTTAAACATAGTTCTATTAAGCTTTGATTTGGCGGATGGGGAAATTTTGCTAATAAAAGCAGCAGGCATAACCGATGTAGGTCTTAAGAGAGAGGGTAATGAAGACGCCTATTTGATGGACGACCAGTTGCACCTTTACCTGGTGGCAGATGGCATGGGAGGGCATCTCGCTGGAGAGGTGGCAAGCAAGGTCGCTGTGGAACTCATTGCAAAGGCCTTCAAGCGGTGGTCTTTGGCTGGCACGGACGGGGAGGAAATCTTTGGCGATATTGATTCGAGCCTGTCCACCCAAGGAAACTATCTTCTGGGAGCCATACGCCTTGCAAACCGCGTAATCCACGAGATGGCCGCTGCAGATGAGAGATATCAGGGGATGGGCACGACCTTGGCAGCATTGTCCATTTCACCTTCTCTTGTTGTAGCCGCAAACGTGGGAGACAGCAGGATCTATCTTGTAAGGGAGGGCCAACTGGAAAGACTTTCTAGGGATCATACAGTGGTATCAGAGCAAGTAGAAATGGGAATCATGACACAAGACGAGGCTGCACACTCTCCCTTGAGGCACGTTCTGACCAAGAATCTCGGCTCGGCCGAAGAGGTATATCCCGACATCTTTGAATTGGAGCCATCTAACAATGATCGATACATACTTTGTACCGATGGGCTCACCGACCTAGTCTCAGACGAAGAGATCCTGGACATGACCATGCTTGTAAAAAGCCCTGACAATCTTTGCAGAGACTTTGTGGATATGGTCTTGAAAAGGGGCGGCCATGACAACACAACAGTGATTTCCATCTTTCTGTCAGGGCTGGACGAAAGGCAAACCGGTGTCCTGAAGAAAACGGGCACCTTAGCCGCCGACCTCTGGTTCGGCCTTAGAAAGGGATTGAAAAAGATCAAACCATGAGTTTATGGGACAGAACACTAAAGAGGCAAGCAGCGGGGGACAACCATGGCTAAGTTTGTACTTATGTTCAACAAACAGGTCATACAGGAATTTCCTTTGAACAAGGGAAGCGTCACCATCGGAAGAAACGAGGAAAATGACATAACCATTGAGAACTTAGCGGTGTCGGGATTCCATGCGAGGGTGGACAAGACCGGACGGGATTACATTCTTACTGATCTTCAAAGCACAAACGGCACGTTTGTAAATGATAAAAAAATATTTTCCCACAAGCTCTCCCATGGCGACAATATCATTATCGGTAAACACACCCTGCTTTTCCTTGCCCCAGAACTGCAAGCAGAAGATGCTGAAGCAGACAGCGGCCCGGTTGACCTCAACAAGACCATGATGCTGGACACGGAGCGACAAAGAGAGCTTCTGGCCAAGCAGGAAAAAACCTCTCCTCCCCCCAAGAAACCTGAAAAAATAGGAGTACTCAGCTTCCTGGATGGCTCGAAAGTGGGCGAAGTAGAGCTGAAGAAAAAGCTCACCAGGATAGGGAAGGCGAGCACGTCGGAGGTCAGGCTATCAGGACTATTCATGGGTTCCACAGCCGCCACCATAAGCAAGCGGCCTACGGGCTATACAATCACCTTTACAGGTGGGCTAACAAAGCTAAAGGTGAACGGGGAAGTGGTAAAGGGGAGTATACCGCTAAAGGATTTTGATACTATAGAGCTTGGCTCCTATAAGTTTCAGTTTTACCAGAAAGAAGTTGAGTAAGGCGTGATCTTAGTCCTTACGGTATTTCTTCTTGATCTCATCCAGCCCTTTCTCAATATCATCCTTGGTGAAGGTCTTCCCGCATTTGGTGCACTGATACGTCTCTTCCAGGATCTTATCGTAAATTAGCTGGTTGGCAAAATTGACCCGGTGGAAACGAAGAGAAAAGCTGTAAACCAACTGAAAATCCTTGCTCTCGCACTCATCGCACTTAAAAAATTCCACCACCTCGTCCATTTCCCATTCCTCCGGTGTCCTGATTGTTCGATGCCAAGGGCGGAAAGAAGTGGAGCCACCGTGCGGAGTCGAACCGCAGACATCCTCATTACGAGTGAGGTGCTCTACCAGCTGAGCTACGGTGGCTCTCCAATTTCGTCAATAATATATAGTGTTCCCGTGGTATTGTCCACGATTTTTTAAGTGCATTATCTTCCCAAAAGTCCTAAATTACCCTTTGAGCCGTTGGGCTGCCAAGTCTTCAACAATGGGAGATTTAACCATGAAAAGGGAGCCGAGACAATACATAGTCTTTCCGCTTGATCTGCCCGACTACGAGCAGGCCATGGTATACGTGGACAAGCTCTCATCCCACGTGGGGCTGTTCAAAGTGGGCCTGGAGCTTTTCATAAGCCACGGACCATCCGTTGTCCGCGGTATCAAAGATGCTGGCCCCGCTGAGGTATTCCTGGACCTCAAGCTTCACGATATCCCTGCCACCATGGGCCGAGCATTCCTAGCTGCATCCCGCCACGGGGTCAAATTTGTCACTGTGCATTGCGATGCGGGCGAGAGGGGTCTAAAAGAGGTATCCAGGGTTTGCGGGGAGCAGACCAAGGTCTTGGCCGTTACTGTACTTACCAGTATGGACACTCAGGCCCTCCTGGACGCGGGATATGACCCCTATTATGCTAACGACATATCAGACCTTGTGCTCTTGAGGGCCCGAATGGCAAAGCGGGCCGGATGCCACGGTATTGTGTGCTCCGGCAGGGAAATCAAGGCCTTGAGAGAAGCCCTCGGCCCTGATCTTATCATGGTCACGCCAGGAATAAGGCCTTCATGGTCGGTTGTCGGCAACGATGATCAAAAGAGGATAGTTACGCCAGCTGAGGCAGTACGGGCGGGAGCCGATTACATAGTTATCGGCAGACCCATACGCGATGCCAAGGAGCCTGCCGATGCTGCCAAAAGGGTGGCTGAGGAGATAGCCTCTGCTTTTTCATAACAGACAAGAACGTGTGCCCACCTTGTCCAAAGGCCATTAGGAGACTTCTCTTTGCCTTGTGTGGGCTGTCTTTAAGATTTGTTTGACAAACCAGCCCACCTACCCCACAATACACGCAATTCAGCGGACTGGGGAGGCATACCGAAAACTTTGGCCAGAAGAG
>QMLZ01000045.1 GCA_003646995.1 Deltaproteobacteria bacterium
AGGTCTAGGCGAATTCGCTCACCAATACAGCCATGTAATTCATTCATGGTTCGTAATGCTAATCCTCATTGGGGCCTCAGCTGCATTTGTTCGGGGGGTACAATTGATTCCAACAAAAGGGCAAAACTTCTTCGAAGTAGTTGTTGAGGGCCTGGAAGACTTTATGGTGAGCATTACAGGGCCTGAGGGCAGATTCTTTTTCCCCTTCATAGGAACCATTTTCCTTTACATCATGGCCTGCAATCTCCTGGGATTAGTGCCGGGATTTTACTCTCCCACAGCTAACATCAACACCCCTCTTTCCATGGCGTTGTGCACATTTATCTTGACTCACATTATTGGGGTGAAATTCCACGGCATTAAATACATTAAACAGTTTATGGGACCTGTATGGTGGCTTGCGCCCTTGATGTTTCCCCTTGAACTTATCGGGCACTTTGCACGGGTGCTGTCTCTCAGCGTGCGGCTTTTTGGGAACATCTTTGGTAAGGAAACGGTTTTAGCCATTTTGTTCATGCTCGGGGGCCTGTTCCTGGCGCCATTGCCCATTTTGTTCTTGGGGATCTTGGTCAGTTTCATCCAGGCCCTAGTATTCATGCTGCTTTCAATAGTGTACTTTGTGTTGGCTATGGAGGAAGCACACTAAGCTGGTCAAGCTTGTTAGAATAGATAGGAAGAAGGCCAAGAAAAACAATAAGAAAGGAGGTTTTTTTATGACAAAGAAAAGGTTTGTTGGTGCTCTAACAGGAATCCTGGTGCTGGGGATGGCTTCTGTTTCCTTCGCCGCTGAAGGTTCCGCACAAGCTGCAGGGCTTTGGATCTATTTTGGTATTGCCATTGCTTGCGGTTTCGGAATTGGTGTGGCTGCGATGGGATGTGGAGTTGGTATGGGTAACGCCATCAATGGCGCTATGCACGGTACAGCCCGGAATCCTGAGGCAAGCGGCAAGATCATGACCACCATGATCATCGGCTTGGCTCTGATTGAGTCCCTTACCATTTACGCCTTGCTGATCTGCTTGCTGATGGTTTTCAAGATTCCTGCTTTTCCAACTATCATCGAAAAAGTGTTTCATTAATAACAAGTAGGCCCTCAGGGCCCCATTTTATGGGGCCCTGTTTGTTGGGCCGCCATGTGCAAAAATTCACAATAATTCCGCAAGGTATTCCACAGTACAAGCCAGCTTTCGAATAGGAAATTGTCAAAGTAGGTTCTATTTAACTGCGCTTGTTGCAACCTCGGAATTGGGATAATGGCAAAAAACTCCAAAAAGAAAAAGATCCCTGAACCCACCATCGAGAGGCTGCCTCTTTACTCCAGGCCCCTTGAAGAACTGCTAGAGGCCGACGTTCCTGTAGTGTCTTCCGAAACGCTTGCTAAGCTCTGTGGGGTTAATCCCGCCCAGGTGAGGAAAGACCTTGCATATTTTGGGGAGTTTGGAGTCCGGGGCGTTGGCTACGAGGTAAGCAGCCTGCTAAAAGAAATTAAAAGCATACTGGGAACCGACCGAAAATGGAGGCTCTGCCTTGTTGGGCTGGGTAACCTGGGCAGTGCGCTGTTCGAGAACCAAAACTTCAAGCGAAGAGGTTACATCTTCGTGGCGGTTTTCGACTCTGATCCAGCCAAGATAGGCCGCATTCTTGAAAACGGCATAGTAGTGGAGCATCCCAAAAAGATTGAAGAGGTCGTGCAAAAGCTGGACATTGAAATAGGCGTCATAACTACCCCACCCTTGGAAGCACAAAGGATTGCAGAAGTGCTTTTCAGTGCAGGAGTGAGGGCGGTTCTGAATTTTGCACCAATACAGATTCGGAAACCAGAATGCTGTGTAGTAGAAAACGTCGACTTCACTGTCAGCCTGGAAAACCTAGCCTACCATCTAGCCAAGCTTCATTGAAGCACCTTCTGCAGGAATTGCCCCGTATATGAATTGGCGGCGGCGCATATCTGCTCAGGAGTGCCTGAGGCCACCAATTCACCGCCCTTGTCACCACCCTCGGGACCGAGGTCTATCACGTAATCAGCACACTTTATCACTTCCAGATTGTGCTCAATGATAAGCACCGTATTATTCATATCAACCAGATAGCCCAATACCTCCAGCAGCTTATGGACGTCGGCAAAATGAAGACCCGTAGTAGGTTCATCCAGCAAGTAAATGGTCCGCCCTGTTGATCTCTTGCTCAGTTCTCGCGAAAGCTTCATCCTTTGCGCTTCACCCCCTGAAAGGGTGGTAGCAGGCTGACCTAGCTTTATGTACCCAAGGCCCACATCAGCAACGGTCCGAAGGATATTATACACCCTGGGGATCCTTTCGAAGAACCCCATTGCCTGGCTCACCGTCATGTCCAATACCTCAGCTATGTTGTAACCCTTATAGCGAATGTCCAACGTATCCCGGTTATACCTTAGTCCCTTGCAAGCCTCGCACGTAACATATACATCGGGCAAAAAGTGCATCTCGATCTTTATCACTCCCTCGCCCTTACAAACCTCACACCTCCCTCCCCTGACATTAAAGCTAAACCTCCCTGGTTTGTATCCCCGCGCCCTTGCATCGGGAACCCGCGAAAATAATTCCCTTATGTGAGAGAACACGCCCGTATAGGTAGCCGGGTTGGAACGGGGGGTCCTGCCTATAGGGCTCTGATCGATATTTATAACCTTGTCCACGTACTCAATGCCCTGAATTTTCCTCACTTTCCCTATTCTGACCTTTGATCTATAAAGCCTCCTGCACAATGCCGGATATAGTATGCCGTTTATGAGACTGCTTTTCCCAGAACCAGACACTCCTGTAATACAGGTTAAGGTGCCTAGTGGAATTTCAACCCTGATGTCTTTAAGATTGTTTTCCGCCGCACCCTCGATGGTAATAGTAAGCCCATTGCCCTTTCGCCGCCTAGCGGGAACAGGAATCTTCTTTTCTCCTGACAAATATAGCCCTGTCTCGGAATCACTATGGGCCATCAATTCCCGTGGGGTTCCCTGGAATATCACCTTGCCGCCCTCGGCTCCAGCCCCTGGGCCCATATCTATAACATGATCAGCGGACAGGATGGTCTCTGGGTCATGTTCCACCACAATTACGCTGTTGCCCATCTCCTTGAGCTGCACAAGATTCTTAATCAGGCGTTGGTTATCTCTTTGGTGCAAGCCGATGGTGGGCTCGTCTAGGACATAAAGTACCCCAGCTAGACTTGAGCTAAGTTGCGTAGCCAGCCTTATCCTCTGCTCTTCCCCCCCGGACAGTGTGCTGGTAGCCCTATCCAAGGTGAGATATTCTACTCCAACGCTAATCAAAAACCTGAGTCTGTCGCCAATTTCCCTTAACAGCCTCTCGGCAATTTCCCTTTCCTTGCGGCCCAGGGAAAGACGTTCGAAAAAGTCCCAGGCCTTTTCAATTGGAAGGCTGGAGACTTCGTGAATACCTTTTCCCCCAACTTTCACTGCCAGGGCTTCAGCCCTAAGCCTCGCGCCGCCGCACGCAGTACACTCGATAATGTTCATGTACTGCTCTAATTCCTCGCGTGCCTGGTAAGAATCGGCCTCGCGGTACCGCCTGTCCAAGGCTGGAATTATGCCCTCAAAGGGCCTCGAATAATGATACCTGCGGTCGTCTTTTTCAAAGTAGAACCTGATCTTTTCCTTACCAGAACCATAAAATAAAACCTTTTTAAAATTTTCGGGCAGATCCCT
Source organism: Deltaproteobacteria bacterium (assembly GCA_003646995.1). Next base: position 3,701 of record QMLZ01000045.1, read on the forward strand.
GAAAGGGGTGTAGATATCCACTCCATAATGGCTGCATAAGGAATCCAGCATCTGGTAAAAGTAGACCGAATCCCTACCTGACCACGGCAGTACCGCTCCCTCTCTCAAAGAGAGACTGGGATCGGGTACAATAAGATCCGGGTCAAAATATTTCTTGGTTCCCAGGCCGCTGCACTGAGGGCAGGCTCCCTGCGGGTTGTTGAATGAGAACATTTGGGGGTTCACTTCCGGAGCAGTATATCCGCACCTGGGGCACACGGCTTTTTGGCTCAAGAGCATCTGTTCTCCTCCCAAGACCTCTACCAACAGCAGCCCCTCAGACAGAGCAAGGGCCAGCTCAACAGAGTCCGTGAGCCGCGGCCTTATTTCGTCCTTTATCACAACACGGTCCACCACAACCTCAATGTCGTGGGTTTTATTCTTATTCAGTCGAATCTCCTCATCAAGAAGCCTTTCCTGTCCATCGACCTTCACCCTTGTGAACCCGTCCCTTCTCAACCTTCCAAAAAGCTCGCCAAATTCTCCTTTCCCACCCCTTACCAGAGGAGCAAGGACTTGAACCTTGCTACCTTTTTCCAGTTCCAGTATCCGGTCCACCATTTCCTGTACTGTGCTAGACCGGATAGGAATATGGCAATCGGGACAGTGGGGGATTCCTATGCGAGCATAAAGTACCCTCATGTAGTCATACACTTCCGTCACCGTGCCCACAGTAGACCTGGGATTTTGCCCTGAACTCCTCTGGCCAATGGAGATGGCCGGGGACAGACCCTCTATGGAGTCAACATCAGGCTTGTCCATTTGCTCAAGGAACTGCCGGGCGTAGGCGGAAAGGGACTCCACGTACCTTCTCTGACCTTCTGCATAAATGGTATCAAAGGCCAGGGAGGACTTTCCCGAGCCTGAAAGGCCCGTGATCACAACCAGCTTGTTTCTGGGAATGTCTAGGGATATGTTTTTTAGGTTATGCTGCCTGGCACCCCTTATTCTTATTACATCAGCGCCCATGGTGTTCTGCGACCCTCTCCTATGATAGCCTGAATCCGTCTCCAAGCCCATGCTCAGCCACCGCAAACACCCTTACTTGCACCCCTATTGCGCGCAATCATGGCGGCCATCATAAGAGCATTTACCAGGCTATTGGGATTGGCCTTCCCTGTACCCGCTAAATCATACGCTGTGCCGTGGTCCACCGAGGTGCGAACTATCGGAAGTCCAAGGGTTACATTAACTGCATCATAAAAGTGGACCAGTTTCAACGGCGCAAGACCCTGATCATGATACATAGCCACCACTGCGTCGAACTCTCCACGGGCTGCCCGCCAAAAAAGGGTGTCAGATGGAAACGGGCCTTGGACTTCCATACCTTGCGATCTGGTTTCCGTTACAGCAGGTCTGAGGACTTCTTCCTCCTCTTTGCCGAAAAGCCCTGCCTCCCCCGCGTGAGGGTTAAGCGCAGCCACCCCGATCCTTGGCCTTGCCAATCCAAAATCCCTTTCAAGTGCCCTGTGGGTAATGGTTATGGTTTGAATAACTTTCTGTTGAGTGATCAACTGCGGAACCTTTGCAAGAGGGACATGAATGGTTACCAGGCTGACCCGCAGGCGCTCACCTGCCAGCATCATAACATAGGAATCGCACCTTGTAAGACTTGCTATCATCTGGGTATGACCCTCATAATTGTAGCCAGCCTTGTTGAGCATCGCCTTATTGACGGGGCATGTGACGATACCTCCCACCTTGCCCATTACCGCAAGTTTCACCGCCTCCTTAATGAACCTGGCTGCTGCTTCACCCCCTTCCACTGTGGGCAATCCCGGTTCAAATGAACCGCTTGGCAGGTTGTACGGGCACATCACATTAAGGCTGCCAGCAGACAGCCCTGCCTCAAAAGGATCCTGGATTGACTGGACCTTGCCATGCCACTTTAACACCTTGGCAGCCCGATCCAATGCCCCGAGATCCCCTATGATAATGGGAACACATAGTGAAAATATCTCTTTATTGGACAGGGCCTTAAGAATAATCTCGGGACCCACACCTGCAGGATCGCCCATTGTTATGCCTATTAAAGGCCTGCCAATGGCAGCTGCATCGTCCATTTCCAATTGCCCTTCCTTGGATTATTGCCGTGACCAGGCATCCCGGGGAGTGCCCGAAAGTATTTTCCGCCATTAATAGGGGAGTGTCAATCCTAACACCAAATCTTGCCAATTTACTTGACTCTACCTGAATTTCACATATACTTGCGCTAGCTGGGGCATTTATGATTTATTGGAGAAATTCCGATACTTTAAAAAAACAGCCGCCAAGAACTCAATACAATGAAACTCCGCAAACCCATACTTGATCAAATATCAACGCTAAAAAACCTCCCCACCTTGCCCCATATCCTCTTGAAGCTCATCAAGGCCTGCAATGAGACCAGAGGAAGTCTAAAGGAAGTATCCCAAATCATTGAAAAGGACCCCTCACTAAGCAGCAAGATACTTAGGTTGGTAAACTCCGCTTATTATGGCCTGCCAAGAAAAGTCAGGAAAATGGAAAACGCTGTGACTTTGCTGGGCACCACGGCTATCAAGAATGTGGCTATAAGCGCTTCCATTTATGAGGCCTTCAAGATTAGAGGAAATGGCCTTTTCAATCTAAAGAGATATTGGTGGCACTCGTTGAAAACCGCGATACTGGCTAAAAAATTATCGGAAAAAATCGGCTATGAGGCCCCTGACGAGGCATTCTTGACAGGTCTGATGCACGACATAGGCAGACTGGTGCTATGGGTCAATTTCAAGAAGCAATACCGAGGGCTTTTGGAGCTTTACGGCAGCCGACCCGAGCTCTTGCTGGCCGGCGAAATCCGCCTTGGGGCAACTCATTGTGAAGTAGGTGCGTGGCTATTGGAAAAATGGAACCTTCCTTCCTTCATGGCCGATGCTGTGCTTTATCATCATGAGCCCCTCGAACGAATTAAAGACTCATTCCCCCTGGTGCAGATCATATATGTGGCCAATGCCCTGTCTCGCGAAACCACGGGCGGGGAGGACGAACCTGAAAAACTGCCACAGGAGATATTTGGACTTTCTGAGTCTTATACTCAGTCACTCATGTCCCAGGCTGACGAAGAGTTGACCGAGGTAGCAAAATCCTTGGAAATTGAAATTGAACCCCCGGGCAAACCGCTTGAGGGCTTAAGCGAGCAAGACGCTGAAAAACACCGCCAGCTCGTCCGTGAAGTGCGGGACGCCTCTATACTACTGGGCACTATGATGAACCTCCTAGAGGCCCCCGATGAACAGTCGACCCTGAAAGCAGTCTATCAAGGCCTGCAGATCTTGTTTGACCTTCAGGACATCTTGATATTCCTATATGATAGGGAACGTGAAGGGCTTGTGGGTGTAGACCTGGGAGAAAATGAGAAATACAAAATAGTTTCAGGGGTTTTCATTCCCTCCAAGATAGAAAAAAGCCTGCTTATCAGATGCCTCCACAGAGGCGATATGCTAGATTCCTTCTCCCCTCTTGACGCGACCAAGGGGGTAATAGTGGATGAGCAGTTGATACGCTTTATCGGCAAGGACGGCATGCTTTGTATTCCCTTGTCCGCTCACGGGGATCACGTCGGAGTAATCGTGGTTGGCTTGGACGAAGTAGAGTTTACCCATCTGTCCCAACAGTTCGGGGTACTGCAGATGTTCTCTCGTCAGGCTGCCACAGCCCTTTGTGGATACCGTTTGAAAAAGGCCCAACTCAATGCCGTACAATCAGAACGCCTGGGTGCCTCCCATGAGATAGCCCGAAAAGTGATCCATGAAATCAATAATCCACTAAGCATCATAAAGAACTACCTGAAGATCCTGGCCATGAAGCTGGCCGAGCAAGACATCGCCCAGGACGAAATCCGCATAATCAACGAAGAAATAGACAGGGTTGCGCAAATCCTTCGGGATCTTCTCGCCTTTTCAGACCGCTCCTCCTTCACACCAGAGCCAGTGGACGTTAACGCCATTTTGTCAGATATGGTGCGGCTAACCAAAGATCCGCTTTTTTCTGAACACGGGATTACTATTCACACTGATCTAGATCCCAGTTTACCCCCTGTTCGGGGTGATAAAAACGCATTGAAACAGGTTTTCATAAACCTTATCAAGAACGCAGCAGAGGCATTGACCAGCGGAGGCAACATCTATATCAAGACAAGGACAATGGCCCCTGATCTTGATGTCGGAATCGCAGGGCCCGGAGTATCATCAGCAGGCCTTGCTGAAATAACAATAGCCGATGATGGCCCGGGAATCCCGGCCGAAATACGAAACAAAATATTTCAGCCCTTTGCGTCCACCAAGGGAGGTTCCCATTCGGGCTTGGGGCTTTCTGTGGTTCATAATATAGTCCAGGCCTTGAAGGGCACCATTGTGTGTGAAAGCAAAGAGGGCAAAGGCACCTCATTCAAGATATCACTGCCCCTTTATGGAAAAGAAACAACTTAGAGCTTTGGAGGCAGTCATGGCAAACAGCCCCAAGATCTTGATTGTGGATGACGAGCCTCGGATGTGCGAGAGCATCAGGCTGCTGTTAAGCGGACGGGGCTATGACATCTTCACAGCAAACTCCGGAAAAGAAGCCATGGAGCTGATTGGTGCCAGGCAGTTTGATCTGGCACTCTTGGACATAGTCATCTCTGACATGGACGGTCATCAGCTCATGGACCACATTACCCGTGCCAGCCCTGACACACTCATCGTGGTCATAACCGGACATGCGTCCCTGGATTCAGCGGTTAATGCTTTGAGGAGAGGGGCTTATGACTACCTTAGGAAACCTTTTGAATACGAGGAGCTACTTAAGACTGTTCAAAATGCTCTAGATCAAAAACAACTGAGATGTGAAAAGGAAATAATAAACGGGAAACTGGAGGTGACCGAGGAACGATATCGCTACCTAGTGGAAAACTCCCCCGATATAATTTATACCCTTGATAGTGAGGGCAATTTTACATTCATCAGTGATGCAGTGGAACGCCTCCTTGGGTACAAACCTGAAGACCTGGTGGGCAAACATTACTCCACAATCATACACGAAGATGACCTGGAAAAGGCAAAATGGTTCTTCAACGAAAGAAGAACAGGGGAAAGGGCTACAAGTGGCATAGAACTCAGGCTGAAAGCCCATGGCTCTGATGAGAGCTTCCGCACCTGCGATGTGCATCATCTGACGGTTGAACTTAAAACTACTGGCATGTATGACAAGCCGGTGGACGATCCCCAGAAAAAATACTTGGGCACACACGGGGTTGCACGGGATGTTAGCGATAGAAAACGACTTGAGGCACAGCTCCAACAAGCTCAAAAAATGGAGGCAATAGGAACACTGGCAGGTGGCATCGCACATGACTTCAATAATCTCCTTATGGCGATCCAGGGCTATACATCACTGATGCTCCTTAATACAGATCCGTCTCACCCCCATTATGAAAAACTCAAGAGCATAGAGAAATACGTACAAAGTGGGGCCGAGCTTACCAAGCAGCTCCTAGGCTTTGCCAGGGGTGGAAAGTACGACGTAAAACCCATAAATCTAAACACCTTGCTCCACCAGAGTTCTCAGATGTTCGGCCGGACCAAGAAAGAAATCGTTATCCATGAAAACTACGATGAGGACCTCTGGTTTGTCGAGGCGGACCAAGGACAGCTTGAACAGGTGTTTTTGAACCTTTACGTCAACGCATGGCAGGCAATGCCTGGTGGTGGTGAGCTTTTCCTTGAGACCAGCAATGTTACGCTTGATGAACTCTCCATGCGGCCCTATAACATCCCTCCTGGCCGATATGTGAAAATAAGGGTAAGGGATACCGGCGTGGGCATGGATGAGAAAACCCGGCAGCGCATATTTGAACCGTTCTTTACCACTAAGAAAATGGGCCGCGGCACTGGTCTTGGGCTCGCCTCTGTGTATGGCATAATCAAGAACCACAATGGAATCATTGAGGTGGCCAGCAAAAAAGGTGAGGGCACAACTTTCGAGATCTATTTACCCGCCTCCAAGAAAAAGGTACAGGGAAAGGCGCCCGAACAGGAAGAGCTCATAAAGGGCCCTGGCACAGTACTCCTTGTGGATGACGAGGATATGATAATAGAAGTTGGCTCAGAGATTTTGAAGGCGCTTGGCTACCAAGTCTTTGCAGCAAAAAGCGGTGGTGAGGCCATTGAGATTTATGAAAAACACAAGGAAGACATAGACGTAGTTATTCTGGACATGATCATGCCTGGCATGGGAGGCGGTGAAACCTATGATCACCTGAAAGAGCTTGATCCCACAGTAAAGGTATTGCTCTCCAGCGGATATAGTATTGACGGAGAAGCCAGTGAAATATTGGACCGCGGATGCAATGGTTTCATCCAGAAGCCTTTTAACATAAGGGCCTTGTCCCAAAAGCTCAGAGAAATCCTGAACGGCAAGAACTAGGCCTAACCCCATCCTCAACTAATCGTATATCTACGCTTGGGGTCTCCAAGCAAGGCGGCCAACCTTTTCCTGTTGACTTGGGTAGGCAAAAATGATTTTTTTGCCCGTACTGTTGTACCGTTCAGGGCATTCACTATACAAAAGGGGCCGCTTAGGAGGCAAGCCGATGAGAAGCTATAGAAAAGAGCTATGGTTCAACGTGCCTACCCGGATGGCATTCATAAATATTACCCCGGAAGTAGAAGCGGCTGTCCGGGAAAGCGGCATAAGAGAAGGCTTGGTGCTTTGCAATGCCATGCACATTACTGCATCGGTGTTCATCAACGACGACGAGCCCGGGCTGCACCACGACTACGAGGTCTGGCTCGAAAAGCTAGCACCGCATGAGCCTGTTTCCCAATACCGCCACAACGTGGGCGAGGATAATGCAGACGCCCACATGAAGCGGCAGATAATGGGTAGAGAGGTCGTGGTGGCCATCACCGAGGGTAGGCTCGACCTGGGCCCATGGGAACAAATATTTTACGGCGAGTTTGACGGCAGACGCAAAAAGAGGGTTCTTATAAAGATCATTGGTGAGTAGTATGGACGCAGATACTGGTTCGCACGAACGATCTCCGTGGCTGAGGAAAATTCATGTCAAGATGACTAAGCCCTCACTAAGGGACAACACCGCAGATGCAGACCGCTTGACCCGGGCTTTGGAAAAGGGACTGCAAGATAAAACTGTCCGCATTCCCTATTCACTTCTCAGTGATATTCCGCGTAGGTTAAGGGAATTGCAGTATGATTGCATGGTAGCAGTTTATGAAGATTTTGGGTCGTGGAAGGCCATAGATTTGTTCGCACCTGATTCCAAGAATCTGGCCCACGGCGTGGCCTTAGACTTGGGCACTTCCACCCTTGTAATGCGAATCGTAGAGGTTGAAACAGGCAGGCCGGTCAAAGAAATTTCTTTCCATAATCCCCAAACACAAATCGGCACTGATATCCTTAGTAGAATTCATTATGCTTCCGACCCCGAAGGTCTGAATAAACTCCAAGAGATGCTCATTCGCAAAATAAACCAAGAACTCTCAGGACTGGCTTGCACCCTTGGCCTCAAACCAGATGATATATTGGGTCTTACTGTGGCAGGCAACACCACAATGACCCACCTATTCCTAGGACTGGATCCGTACTGGATCTGCAGGGAACCGTATATCCCTGTTGTAAACAAGCCCGAACCCGTAACAGCAGCAGACCTTGGCCTCAACATCAACCCCAGGGCCCCCGTAATCGCATTGCCTAATGTAGGCAGCTATTTTGGGGGAGACCTCATTGCGGGCATTCTCGCTTCCGGAATGAACCACATGGATGACATCTGCCTTCTCGTGGATGTTGGAACCAACGCTGAGGTTGTTCTGGGCAATAGGGACTGGTTAATGGGTTGCGCGGGGGCCGCGGGGCCTGCCCTTGAAGGTGGGGTTGCCTCCATGGGAATGATGGCTGGCCCCGGGGTGATTGACAAAGTGCGAATCGACCCTCAAACAGGGCAAGTGGAGTACCACACCATTGACGAGCTACCCCCGGTGGGCATTTGCGGATCAGGCCTCATAGACCTGGTGGCCCAATTATTCCTGGCAGGAATGATTGATTTGAGAGGCAAGTTTGTGACCGCCAAGTGTAAGGACCGGCTCCTTGAAATCGATGGGATCAAGCATTTTATAGTGGTCCCGGCTGATGAATCGGCCATTGCCAAGCCCCTTACCTTAAGCCAGCCCGACATTGACTCTCTCATTAGGTCAAAGGCTGCCATGTACACGATTCTCACGACCATCACCAAGACCGTGGACATAGATATCCGCGATGTAAGCAAGTTCTTCATTGCGGGGACTTTCGGTTCTTACATTGATCCGCGTTCTGCAATCACCATAGGGATGATACCCGATTTACCACTGGAAAAATACGTACCACTGGGAAACACATCACTTGAAGGCGCGACTAAGGTCTTAATCTCACGGGAGGCAAGAGAGGAATGCTATGAAATAAGGGATAAAATTACCTACCTTGAGCTTAACGTAAATCAAGAATTCATGAACCTGTTCAGTGCAGCCAAATTTATCCCGCATACAGACAAAAGCCTCTTCCCATCTGTTAAGCCTGATGCCCCCTAAGTTGTACTTTTTGGTTACTTATTGACAAGGCGCTGATTTGCCTTTTAGAATGCTTATCTGGCGCCTGGTGCTCCGTTTTTGTTGGATACCATTTTGTTGATAAATCAAGGTCAACCAGGTGCAAATAATCCGTGTAATACTTGTTTCAGCACCACAGACAATAATTGAGAGGTGAAATAATGAAGCAGAACAAAAGGGAAGACCGTGGCTCAAAGAAGGCTAAGGCTGTTTTGGTTGCGGTGATAATCTTAGCTCTCGGCATCTTTATTCTGGTGGATATGGCCATAAACTCAGTGAAGCCAAAATCTTTAACTATTACTAATTACGACAAGAATGTCAAAGGCTCTGCCTTCGTCAGGACCAACCAGGCATTGATTGCCCAAATGCTTGACAACTGGATGCCCAATGATATCTTCTGGCCCACAGTGCTGTTGGACAATATTCCCAATTTCCAACTGGGTGAACTGGAGGTGGTGCGTTATAATGTTAGGGTTCTGCGGGACAACCTCTCACGCATGAGAACCACTGATAAGCTAGATCCATTCGTGGAAAAGGCATTTACTGCTCTTGCTAACGATCCCTTCAAGTGGTGGTTTCCGTCGGCGGAAAGCAAATGGAAAGAGGCTTACAACAACCTGGAAAAATATTACCAGCGTCTACAAAAGGGTGAATCATCCTTTTATCCGCGAGCAGACAATCTAATAGAACTACTCAGCCAATATGCTTCCCTAATGGGGGGTGTAAATACTAGACTGATTCACGCACCGCATGACATCCGGGAGGTGTTGGCCCTAGAGAAGGAAGAAGGGAAAGAGAGCTCGAGGGAATTGGTGGAGGTAAACATCCCTTGGTACAAGATTGACGACAATTTCTATTACGCCCAGGGTGTCGCATACGCCCTAAATGAGTCTTTCAAAGCCATTCGCGTGGACTTCATTAATGTGCTTGTTGACAAAAACTCACTTATCTTGGTGGACAAGATTATTGAAGATCTAAACCGGTGCAATTTTGAGCCACTGATTGTTTTCAACGGGGACCCTGGTAGCATCTTTGCAAATCATTCTTTGAATCTATCGGGCATTTTCAACGACGCAAGGCAAAAGGTAAATTCCTTGATAGTGGCGTTAAGAGAAGGATAGGACGGAGGGTCTAAATGCACGAGATGTCCATTGCCCAAAGCCTTTTGGAAATCATACGGGAAGAAATGGCCAAACACGACGCAAAGGTTCTACGCTCGGTCCGGCTTCACATTGGCCAGCTGACCGCGATTGTTCCCGAGTCCCTTTCATTCTGCTTTGAGATAATGACCAACGGTACGGAGTTGGAGGGAGCAAAACTGGTGATGGAGGTTATCCCCTTAGTGGGATATTGCGAAAGCTGCAAGAAAGAGTTTGAGATAGAAGATTACGCCTTTGCCTGTCCTTACTGTCAAAGTACGGATATCAAGACGATCTCAGGCGACGAGTTGTCCATCGTGGAAATGGAGGTTGAATAGAAATTCATTTATGGAGGAAAGAGGTATGAAGGTCTCAGTAGTAAAAAACATTTTGGAGGCAAATGAAAGAATCGCACAGCAGAACCGTGCCCTATTCGACGAAAAGGGCTTGACGGTGATGAACCTAATGAGTTCTCCCGGTGCTGGAAAAACCACGTTACTTGAAAAAACCATAGACGCGCTTAAGGACCACCTTCGCCTTGGTGTGATCGAAGGTGACATACAGTCCTCCCAAGACGCGGAAAGAATCGCCAGCAAAGGGATCCCGGTGGTCCAGATCAATACCGGAGGAGCCTGCCATTTGGACGGTAATATGATCAGGGATACCTTTGGGGAATTTGATTTTGATAGCCTGGATCTTCTCGTTGTTGAAAACGTTGGGAACCTGGTTTGTCCCGCTGAATTCAAGGTGGGCGAAGACTTCAAGGCCATGATATTAAGCGTGACCGAAGGCGATGACAAGCCGTCCAAATATCCCCTGATGTTTCACGAATCGAGCGTCTTACTTATAAACAAAATAGACCTTCTGCCATACGTGGATTGCAGTATTGAGAAGGTCAAAGAAGAGGCGCTGAAGATTAATCCTCACCTAACCATTTTTGAAATCTCCTGCAAAACCAATGAGGGACTCACACAGTGGTTTGATTGGCTGAGGCAATTCGTGGAACACAGAAAGGCATCCCTGGCTGGTAATGCTTAAGAGAAATAAAGGTGCCATAGAGGGCATTGTTCAAGGCGTCGGCTTCAGACCATTTGTATATAAACTAGCCCAGCGTTACGGGCTAAGCGGTTACGTTACCAATACACCCACTGGGGTTATCCTTGAAGTTGAAGGGGAAGACAGTAACATAACCCGATTCCGAAATGCCCTGATGTCCTGCCCTCCGCCCTTGGCTTATATTTCTTCGGCCGACTGGCAAGAAATCCCCCCGAAAAAAGAGCAAGGCTTTCAGATTATAAAGAGCCAAGTAGGGCAAGAGCGATCCACCCTTATCTCACCGGACGTATGCATTTGCGAGGATTGCCTAAGAGAAATGTTCGATCCCAGGGATCGACGCTACCGCTATCCGTTCATCAACTGCACCAACTGCGGTCCCAGATACACGATCATTCAAGATATACCCTACGACCGTGCTACAACTACCATGAAAGTCTTCCGGATGTGCCCCTCGTGCCAGAAAGAATACGAGGACCCCTCTGACAGAAGGTTTCATGCCCAACCCAACGCGTGCTGGGATTGTGGGCCGCAGGTTAGTTTATATGACAGCAGCGGGAAGCAGATCATCTGCCATGACCCCGTAAGGGAAACCATCTCTCTACTAGAGCGAGGTTACATTCTAGCGATAAAAGGCCTGGGAGGGTTTCACCTAGCAGTGGATGCAGCTAATCACAAGGCTGTGGTGAGGCTGAGGAGAAGAAAACACAGAGAGGAAAAACCCCTTGCCATCATGGTAAAAGATCTGAACACAGCCGCCACATTTGCCCATATTAGTGAGCGAGAGGCCGCCATACTCACCTCTATCCAAAGACCTATCGTTTTGCTGAGAAAAAGGCGCTCCCACGGGCTTTCTCCTCAAATTGCCCCCCGAAACAGGTATTTTGGGATCATGCTGCCCTATACTCCCTTGCACTACCTCCTGATGGAGGGCAAATACAAGGCTCTTGTGATGACCAGCGGCAACATGACCGAAGAGCCCATCAACATTGACAACCATGCCGCGTTTGAAAACCTCGGCGATATCGCCGATTTTTTTCTGGTCCACAACCGCGACATCTACCTAAGGAGCGATGACTCGGTGGTCAGGGTAGTAGCGGGTGTGCCGCGCCAAATAAGACGCTCGCGTGGGTATGTTCCTGTTCCCATATTTCTTTCTCAAAAGACCCCCGCTCCTGCTCCCACCCTGGCGGTAGGCGCTGAGCTCAAAAACACGGTGTGTCTCACCAAGGACAACAGGGCCTTCCTCAGCCAGCACATAGGCGACATGGAGAACCTAGAAACGTATCAATTCTTCGAGCTCACCATAACACACCTTCAAAAAATATTGGAAATTGACCCCGAGGTGGTGGCCTGCGATCTGCATCCTGATTACCTGAGCACAAGATTTGCCAAGGCCCAAAACAAGTATCCCGTGATTACCGTTCAGCACCACCATGCACATATCGTGAGCTGCATGGCCGAACACGGCCTTTCAGG